>JAESRD010000124.1 GCA_016764835.1 Paracoccaceae bacterium
CCCGTATTGGCCTGCATTACAGCCTGTTCGAAGAAGAGGCGACAGACACATCACGCGAAACACTGGGGCTGACCGCAGCCGTAGACTTTGATCGCCCCGATGGCAGCTTTACGCTTGGCTTTGCCGCTGACGACACCCCCGATGGCACACGTCTGTCGGTTGATTTTGGCCGCACTTATACACTGCCTACCGGCAGCCTGTCGGCCAGCATCGGGCTGACACGCGGCACAGATGCCGAACTATACGCCACCGGCAATTTGCAAATGCGGTATACCCTACCCCGTGGCGCGCTGACCGCCAGCCTGAACCGTTCTGTTGGGCCGGGCAGCGATGATGCTGAAGAGATCGTCACCTCACTGTCGCTCGGCGCTCATAATGCGCTGACCCCTGTGTCAAATATTGGCGTGAACCTCGCCTTTGTCCGCGCCGAAGAAGCTGCCGAAACCACAGATATCACCAGCTTTGGCGTCACTTATGATTATGCGCTCGGCCCAGACTGGTCGCTCTCAGCTGGCTACGGCTTTCAGCAGCGTGACGATGCGGGCGGCAGCGCCAATGCAAGCTCAGTCTCGTTGACCCTCAGCCGCACCTTTGATTTCCGGCCCTGAACCGGGCCGGATGGTTAACCTGCAAAACGCGCTCACAATCGCGTAAACAAACCGGCATTAACGCTTTCAAAGCTCGCTTTTCAAATTTTGGCCACATAAAATGCTCATTGGCGTATTAGTTTGTAAAAAAGCGCCGAGTCAGTTTCATTTTTGACGAGTTAGAGAGCCAAGTATGACAACCGCACACCCCACTGACCAACCATATACAGTCCAAGGCCACGGCACCAAAAACCTGACTGGGCTGTTGCTATTTGTGCTGTTGATCCTTGGTGCGATCCCGGTCTATTGGCTGGGCTTCAAGTCACTTGGTGCGGCATGGGCAACTCCAGAATATAGCCACGGGCCGATTATTCCACTGATATCATTGTACTTATTTTTGCGTGAGCTGCATAATGCACCACCGATAGACCCCAGCGCCGAGGTCAACCGCAGGCCGGGCATCGCGCTGTTGGCTGTCGGTCTGTTACTTGGCGTCTTCGGCAACATGGCGCAAATCGCCGATGTGGTGACCTATGCACTGATCTTGTTTGTCGGCGGTTTGGTGCTGCTCGGCTTTGGCTGGCGCGTCGGCAAAACCCACTGGGCCCCGGTCCTGCACCTGATCTTTATGCTGCCATTGCCACAATTCCTTTATTGGCAGCTGACCATCTTCCTACAGCTGGTTTCGTCCGAGATGGGCGTCTGGCTCATCCACCTCGTCGGCATTCCTGTCTTCCTTGAGGGCAATGTTATCGACCTTGGCGTCTATAAACTGCAAGTCGCAGAAGCCTGTTCGGGCCTGCGCTACCTATTCCCGATCCTGTCCTTCTCTTACCTGTTCTCGATCCTGTACCGTGGCCCGCTCTGGCACAAAGCCGTGCTGTTGCTGATGGCCGCCCCACTGACCGTGTTCATGAACTCATTCCGCATCGGCATCATCGGCATTTTGGTCAACAAATACGGCATCGGCCAAGCCGAAGGCTTTTTGCACTTCTTTGAGGGCTGGGTCATCTTTGGTGCCTGCGTCGGCCTGCTGTTCTTGCTGGCCGTCGCCATGCAGCGGCTAACACCAAACCCGCTGCCGCTGCGCGACACGATCGACCTTGATTTTGACGGCTTTGGTGCCCAGTTCCAACGCTTGCGCAGCATTGCCCCCTCACGCGGGCTGATCATAGCTGCTGGCATCACTCTGGCGGTCTCTGCAGTGTTTGTGCTCAGCCCTAAAGCCGAACGAGCGGAAGTCTCGCGCGACAGCTTTGCGCTGCTGCCCATGCATGTTGAGGAATGGACCGGCTTCACAATCGCCATCGAGGCTGCAACCCTCGAAGTGCTTGACGCCACCGACTATGTTAACGCCGTCTACCAAAGCCCGTCTGAGGCCAACTACGTTAACTTCTTCTCAGCATGGTATGCCGACCAGACCGTTGGCACAGGCATCCATTCGCCCGAAGTCTGCCTGCCGGTTGGCGGCTGGGAAGTCTATTCGCTCGACCAATCAAGCATTACAATTCCCGGCACGATCTATGGCACATTCGACGTTAACCGCGCGGTTATCCAAAAAGGCCTCAGCCGACAGCTGGTCTATTATTGGTTTGAGCAGCGCGGACGCCGCATGACCAATGATTTCAGAGCCAAGTTCACGGTGGTTTATGACAGCCTGACAATCGGGCGCACTGACGGCGCGATTGTCCGCTTTGTCACCCCAATCGGCGAGGGTGAATCAGAGGCCGACGCCGACGCACGCCTTCAGCGCATGATGGCCGCCATCCTGCCAAAGCTTCCAGCCTTTATCCCTGAATAGAGGTTTGGTGGCTGGTGCCGCCCTGCGCCAAATTTAGCTAGGTCGTACCAACCGGTGCTGCCGACGCGCGGCAACAATAACGGCGACGATCGTAATCGGCCAAATCAGACAAGCAAAAAGGCTGATCGGTGCCCAGCGCAAGCCGCGGCTGCCGCTTTTGGCCTTCTCAGAGAAGGTCATAAACAAAGCGAAACCGGCGATGACGGCGTAGACAAGAATTAAAATCGTCCAGAGCATGGTAGCCTCGTTTACTAAAAACGAACCAATAATTTTGGCCTTTATCCCGCCATTACAGGTATTTTACCTTGGGGTGTCTAGCAATGTTTGTCGCTGATTGAGGCTAATTTGCGGCTTTTCGCCAAATCAGCCAATTTAAAGGCATTTTGCCGCGCATTTCTGGGCATTCTCGGCCCGTCACTGGCAAGAAACCGGCGATCTGTTTAATATTCTGCGCAGAAAGTAACCAAAGTGATTCGCCTTTTGATTGTATTGAGCCACTCGCGCTCTGCTTCATTGGCCGATTCGCCGGCTAGGCCTCTGCCGTCCGGCTCCCACCTATCGCTGTGTTTAACGCTTGCCCCTTGTGGCGCGCCAACTGGGCAGGCAAAGTCAAGTTATGGCATCAAACCAACAGCTCAGCCAAAATGGACCGCGCATGCGCTGGCCAAAACCTGTTTTGCTTGTACTAATTCTGGCCGTCGCCCTGCCCGAGCTTGTGCTGACCTTGGCCGACAATGAGCTGATCGGCTCAACCCGGTGGCGCTCCATTAGCTATCAAAACGGCGCATTTTGGACCGGGATCTTGCGCGACTGGCAAGTAAACTTTGCCGCTCAGCCAACGGTCATGTTTGCCACCTATAGCTTTTTGCATACAGACATGCTGCATATGCTCGGCAATATTGTTGCGCTATTTTGGCTCGGGCGCATCGCAATAGCGCGCATCGGCAGCTGGCGGTTTCTTGGGCTTTATCTGTTGTCCGCCCTCGGCGGTGCTGCGGTGTTTGGCCTGCTGTCACAAGGGTTCCGGCCTATGGTCGGCGCTTCAGGCGCTATATTCGGCCTTGCCGGTGGCTGGCTGGTCTGGGAGTTGCGCACGGCCCGGACCGAGGCGCGAAACTGGCGGCAGCCAGCCATTCAAACCGCAAAGCAGGTCGGCTTTTTAGTTGGGCTCAACTTTGTTGTGCTGTGGCTGCAAAATGGCGAACTGGCCTGGCAGACCCATCTGGGCGGATTTTTAACCGGCGCTATCATCGCCGCCTTGCTACCAAGCACACGGTCAGACTTTTAGCCTATTTGCCGCTCATCTTGGCATAAATCCGGTCATACGCCGCCAGAAGCTGCGTTGCCGAATACTTCCATGACAGCCGGTTGAGCACCCGCTCACGGCCCATTTTACCCATCTCAGCGCGTGCAGCCGGATTATCAATCAGCTCAGCAATTTTGACAGCAAAATCAACCGGGTCATTGGCTTTTGCATAGAGCGATGCGCCAGCGGCCGACACCCGGCCCTCGGTCAGATCAAACTGCACCATTGGCTTCTCAAGCGTCATGTATTCCATGACCTTGTTCATGGTCGAGATGTCATTCATCGGGTTCTTGGGGTCAGGTGAGACGCCAATATCGATGCTGTTCAAGATCGCCAGCAGGTCTTCGCCGTATTGCGCACCGGTAAAGGTAAAGTGCTCGGTCAGCCCGCGTGCGGCCACATCACGCTGCACTTCCTCAAGATGCGAACCAAAGCCGACAATGACAAAATGCTCATCGGGCTTGTCGAGCTTATTAATAAGATGGCTCGCGGCCAGCACCAGCAGGTCCATGCCCTCTTGTTGACCAATCACGCCAACATAGCCCATGACCGTTTCCGCACCTTTGCGGTACTGCGGATCGGGCGGCAGCAGCTTAAATGTTTCGGTCTTGGGCGCAGAGCGTACCACGAACACGTCTTCGGGTTTCATCTTGCCGCGCCTTTGCGCGATCGCGCCAAAGCTGTCATTCGTAGCCATAGACACTGAGGCCGTGGCAAATGTCATCCGCTCCCAGATCAACATAACCTTATACAGCAAGCCGCGTTTGCCAAACTTGGCCTCAAACAGCTCTGGGCTGACATCATGGTGGTCAAACAGATAGGCGACGCCCCAAAGCCTGTACCAAAGTGCGAGCAGAAAAATCAGATCGGGCGGGTTACAGCCCTGGATCACATCAAAGCCGCGCTCTTTCCACACCAGCCGCGCAAGCCGAAACCAGTGCCACATGGCATGGCCATATTCGCGCGCATAGGCCACAGCGCCCGCATGGGCTTCTGGCGGCTCAGAATGGCGGTAAATATGAACGCCTTCAATCAGCTCGTAAGGTTTGTCCCAGCCCCGCCCCATCGGCGAGATGACTGAGACCTGATAGCCTGCCTTCGCCAACGTCGTCGCTTCAAGCCAAACACGACGGTCCAAGGGTACTGGCAAGTTTTCGACAACAATAAGAACGCGCCGTGGTTGGTCGAAGGTCATGCACGTTTCCTGATATTGCCAGTAAAATGTTTTTGTCGGCTATTCTTAAATGAGGTTCGACGTTGATAAAAGACGTTTCTGCCGGAGTGTCGGGAAACCGCCATGGATGCAATGATTGAACACTGCCATGTTCCGTTTTTTCACCAATAACGGGGTGTTTCCGCTTATTGATCACAAATTCACCGTCTCATGGCGTGGCAATTTCGATTCGCATTAACCTTTGGCCGCGCTCAACCGGGCCAGCGCCCAGCGCGCTGCATCAACAACCACCGCATCAGGGTCGTCCAACAAAGCCTGCGCCGGGGCCACCAGCTCTTGGCGGCCAGAATTACCGATCGCATAGAGCACATTGCGCATCATCCTGTCACGCCCGGTGCGCTTGACCGGACTGCCCGCAAACCATAGCCGAAACGCGGCATCATCCAGGCCCGCAAGGGCGGCAAGGTCAGGGGCTTCTCCACTGCCAATATAGCGCATCTCATGCGCCTGTTTGGCAACTTGTTCCACGGGCAGATTGCCAAACAATCGTCGCAACCATAAATTCGGTTGCCCAAAGCTGGGCGCAGCTCTTCGGGCACCGGGCCATTATGCTCAATCGTCAGATATGAGATGCAGCGCCGCGCATCGAGCTGGTAGGGGGCGACAAAAGCCTTGGTCGGACAAATGTCGAGACAAGCGCTACA
>JAESRD010000125.1 GCA_016764835.1 Paracoccaceae bacterium
CAGCGGTGATCTGGTTGAAGATCGACGACGAGCGCTCAAGCCAGTCTTTAACCTGCGCGCCGCTGATCAAAACCGCCCGCACCGTGTTGGGATAAAGATACAGATCGGAGACATTCTTAATCGCCACCGGGCCGGGGGCAACATCAGTGTAATACTCTGCCCCGCCACGGCCACCGGCCTTAAACGGTGCGGCAGCTGACAGAATAGGAATACCTTCCCATTCAGTGCCTTCCATCATCTGCTCAATATACCAAGTCTGGGCTTGGCTCACGACCTGAACCGAGGGGTCATCGGCAACCAGCGCAAAGTAGGAATGTAGTGCGGTTTCAGTCATGCCAACCGGGCGGCGGATATATTCCAGCGTCGCTTCATGCTCGGCTTGGGTGGCGTCCAGCACCGCCTGAAAGTCTTCGACCAACGGGTTGTTGACCCGCTCAATACGCTCAGAGATTGGCCGTGTTGATGATTGCGACGTGACCACGCGCCATGCGCCGCCATCATGCTCTAGCATCAGGTCAATCAGGCCCATATGTGAGCCCCAGAAGCCGCCCATTGTCGCAGGTTTTCCCTGCAATGTGCCGGCGGTCACGTCGATACCGTCCGTGTCGGCATAGGTCTCGGATGGGAAGACAAGGTGCGAGTGGCCGGTGACCAACGCGTCAATCCCATCAACGCCCGCAAGATAGAGCGCCGCATTGCCTTGGCCCTCGTAGCTCGGCTCAGACGAGATGCCCGAATGCGACAGGGCGACGATAATATCGGCCCCGGCTTCTTTCATCTCGGGCACCCAAGCGCGGGCGGCTTGCAAGATGTCGCGCGCATCAAAGCGGCCCTCAAGATGGCGCTTGTCCCAGTTCATTATCTGCGGCGGCAAGAAGCCGATTAACCCGATTTTGATCATATGGGTCTCGCCGGCACCATCGGTCACTTCGCGGTCGAGCAGCACATAGGGCGGCAGGAAGGTATCATCAGCCCCAGCGGTGGCACCAAGGGTTTTGACAAAGTTGGAGCAGACGACAGGGAAGTCAGCGCCCTTCACAACTTTATCCATAAAATCAACGCCGTAGTTGAATTCGTGGTTGCCAAGCGTGCCGCAATCATAGCCCAGAACATTCATCGCTTGAATGACAGGGTGGGTGTCGCCCTCGGCCATGCCGCGCTCATAGGCGATGTAGTCGCCCATTGGGTTGCCCTGTAAGAAGTCACCGTTATCGACCAAGATCGAGTTGGTTGATTCCGCCCGCACCTCATCGATAATGCTCGCCGTGCGCGACAGGCCCACCGTGTCGATCGGCTTGTCTGCATAATAATCATAAGGGTGCACATGCACGTGCAGATCTGTGGTTGACAGAATGCGCAGATGCGCTTGATTACCCGCGGCCATGGCCGAATAGGGGTGCAAGGCAATAAGCGCCCCGGCCGAGGCCGTGCTGGCCATAAACTGGCGGCGAGAGAGACGGTTTTTCATCAGATTTCCTAGCTTTGCAATACCAAATACCAAGATCCCTTTTGCCGAACAGCCCATGAGCGTTCGTCGCAAAGGAATCGGATAATATGCAAAGCTTAGCCCTGTGCGCCGGGTTGTCAAAATGAACATATGGTAAATGTTTTGCCCGGGCGGGGCTGGCTGAGCTATCGATTAGTTAATCTATAAGGTTAAGTATCAGCTGTAATCATTTGTTAATTAATGATTAAAACTTTCTATCTGTCCCACTCCATATGACTAAACCCCTCGCGAAAAGCGAACCGTTCCAAATGGGAATCGATCACAGATTTGGCTTGGCCAAGCAGCGCCTCATCTGCCAGCTCAATTTTAATTTCGAGATGATCGGGGTGAGCAATCATGCTGGCCGGGCCGCTGGGCAGCGCCGCCGTGCCGGTGTTTGCGTCATGCTCAGTCGCGATTCTATGAGCGAAATGTTTGCACAGCTGGGCAATGTATTTGCTGGCATTTGGGGTGGTGAAGCGGCCGGTCAGAAGTGCCATTACTAATTCCTGATTGTTTTTATCAGATTATCTGCTGGACGGCTAAGAGGCAACCAACTATTCAAGCTGCGATCAAATGTGAAGCAAGCAAACAGCCAGCCACACGCCTCAATAAGGAAAATGAGAATGCTGTTTTCTTCGCTTCGGCGGGCCGGGCCACTTGTGGCTATTCTGGCCGCCACCTCGCCGGTTCTGGCAGATGATGTGACTATTGAAACCGCCACTGGCCCCGTTGCCGTGGCCGCATTGCCAGAAACTTTGGTTGTGCTTGATATTGGCGCAATCGACACGCTTGACGCGCTGGGGGTAACAATTGCCGGTGTGCCGACACCGCTTTATGTCTCGTATCTCGACCATGTTGGCGCACAAGCCACCATCGTCGGTTCGCTGTTTGAGCCTGACTTTGAGGCGCTGGTAAATCTCAACCCCGACCTGATCATTGCCGGTGGGCGCTCATCAACCCAAGTTGAGCCGCTGAGCGAGATCGCCCAGACCGTTGATATGACCATCTGGGGTGATAACCATATTGATCAGGTGCTGGCCCGGCTTGCGGCTTATGGCGCGCTGACCGGAAATGTTGAGGTCGCCCAAGAGCTTACCGATGCGTTTAACGCCAAGCTTGAGACCGCCCGCGCGGCGATTGATGGCAAAGGTGCCGCACTTATCGTGCTGACCAACGGGCCGAACGTGTCGGCTTATGGCGCGGGTTCGCGGTTTGGCTGGCTGCACGGCGCGCTCAACCTGCCCGAAGCGGTTGAGGGCGTAGATGCCCAGACCCATGGCGAGGCTATATCCTTCGAGTTCATCGCCGAGGCCAACCCCGACTGGCTGTTGGTGGTTGATCGCGGTGCCGCGATTGGCGCAGACGGCGAAAGTGCCGCTCAGACGCTGAACAACGCTCTGGTGACCGGTACAAATGCTTGGCAGAACGATCACGTGATCTATCTGCATGCGGCCAATATCTACATTGCCGGCGGCGGCATTCAGTCAATGAACGCCACGTTGGACCAACTGATCGCTGCTTTTGGAGACCCTTCCTAAAGTGGCGCTGCGGACCCGCCTTTCCGTTCCATCGGGGCGGGTCCGATTGATCAGCATTTATGTGCTGATCTTGGCTCTGCTGCTCGGGCTGTCAGTGCTTAGCCTGACAATCGGGGTGGCAGAGTTTTCGCTGGGCGCGGTTTTTACCGACCAGCAAACCCGTGATCTGTTCTTTCTCAGCCGCTTGCCGCGCACATTGGCCCCGCTTCTGACCGGGGCGAGCATGGCCGTGGCTGGGGTGATCATGCAGCTTTTGGTCCGCAACAGGTTTGTAGAGCCTGCGACAACCGGCACTGCCGAGGCGGCCATGCTGGGGTTGCTGATTGTAACTGTGCTTGCCCCCGGCATGCCGATTTTTGGCAAAATGGTCTGCGCGGCGCTGGCGGCGCTTATCGGCATGGCGGGGTTTCTGGTGCTGATCCGTAATCTGCCGCCGGAACAGCCGCTGCTGATCCCACTGGTCGGGTTGATCTATTCGGGGATTATTGGCGCGGGCACGGTGTTTGTCGCCTATCAGGTGGACCTGATTCAATACCTTGGCACATGGATGAACGGCGAGTTTTCTGGCGTTTTGGCCGGGCGCTATGAGCTGCTTTGGCTCGCCGGTATTTTGGTTTTGGTGGCCTATATTGCCGCCGATCAATTTACTGTAGCCGGGCTGGGCCGGGCTGCCAGCCTGAACCTTGGGCTGAAATACGGCCAAGTTCTGGCTTTGGGCATGGCGTCGGTGGCCTGTGTCACCGCGCTGGTGGTGGTGACCGTCGGCCTCTTGCCGTTCATTGGGCTGGTCGTGCCCAATGTTGTGTCGCGGTTGATGGGCGATAATCTGCGCCGCTCGCTGCCTGCCGTGGCCGGGCTTGGCGCCGGGCTGGTACTGATGTCTGACATCATTGGCCGGGTGGTGCGTTATCCTTACGAGATCCCGGCGGGCACGGTTTTTGGCGTGATCGGTGCTGTGGTGTTCTTGTGGATACTGCTCAGGCCGGGGGCGCGCCGTGTTTGACTATCGTGTTTGAGCGCCGGGTTCTGATCCTCTGGGCGATTTTGCTCTGCGTCTGCGTGGCGTTTTTGGGCTGGAATCTGCATGGCCGCATCTGGTTTATCCTTGAGTTGCGAGCGGTTAAGCTCAGCGGCTTGGTGCTGGTCGGCTTTGCCATCGGCACATCAACGGTGATGTTCCAAACCATCAGCGGCAACCGAATTTTAACGCCCTCGATCATGGGTTTCGACGCGCTGTTCCTGCTCCTCCAAACCAGCATGGTCTTTGCCATTGGCGGGCTCGGCTACGCGCATCTGCCCTCTGTGGCCCGTTTTATCGTTGAAACCGTAATCATGATGGCGGCGGCAATGGCGCTGTTTGGCTGGCTGCTCGGGCGGGGCCGTGGGCGCGCAGATGTGCAGTTGATGATCCTCGTCGGCGTGATCTTTGGCCTGCTGTTTCGTTCGCTCACCAGCTTTTTGCAGCGCATTATCGACCCCTCAGAGTTTGCCGTCGTGCAGGGCGCTATGTTTGCCAGTTTTGGCGCAATCGGCCGCACAGAGCTGATGATCGCAGCGCTGGTATTTGCTTGCGCTGCCTATTTCATCTGGCGGCTGATGCCTGACTTTGATGTGATGGCGCTGGGGCGCGGCGCCGCTATCTCGCTCGGGCTCGACTATGACAGGGCGCAGCGCATAATGCTGGGCGTGGTCGCGGCTTTGGTTTCGGTTTCAACTGCGCTTGTTGGGCCGATCACCTTTTTGGGGCTGTTGGTCGCCAGTCTGTCCCATATCTGGGCGCAGACCAGCCGCCATGCCGTGTTGCTGCCCGCAGCCGGGCTGATCGCGGCCATCGTTTTGGTGGCCGGGCAGGTGGCGTTTGAGCGGATACTACATCTGCAATCAACGCTGGCCGTGGTTATCGAGTTTTTTGGCGGCATGTTGTTCTTGGTCCTCGTCGCGAAAGGAAAAGTGCGGTGATTAGCATTCGTAATGTCAGCCATGTGATAGGCGGCGTGCCGATATTGCATGACATTAACCTGACTGTTCCCGGCGGCGGTATTACGGCGGTCATTGGCCCAAACGGGGCGGGAAAATCGACCCTGCTCAATCTTATGGCCCGGCAATTGCCGCTGCAAAAAGGCGTGATTGAGGTTGATGAACTTGATGTTAGCCAGACAGATAGCCGGGTGCTGGCGCTGAAAATGGCCTCGCTTGAGCAACATGTCGGTGTGGCCAGCCGGCTGCGGGTGGCTGAGCTGGTCAGCTTCGGCCGCTGGCCGCATTGCCGGGGCAGGCCGGGGCCAGATGATCACGCGGCGGTAGAGGCGGCTTTGGCCTTATTTGAGCTGGACACCATGCACGACCGTTTCGTTGATGAGCTGTCAGGCGGCCAGCGCCAGCGGGCATTTGTCGCTATGGCCTATGCCCAAACGACCGACTGGCTGTTGCTTGATGAGCCGCTCAATAACCTCGACATGGCCCATGCGCGGGCGCTGATGGCGCTGCTGCATAAGGTAACCCGTTCGGACGAGGGCAAGAGCCCCGAAAAGAGCCCCGAAAAGAGCCCCGAAAAAAGCGTAGTCATGGTGGTGCATGAAATCAACTATGCCGCCGCTTGGGCCGATCATGTGATCGGCATAAAGGACGGGCAGGTGGTGCTTGAAGGCGCACCGGATGATGTCATCACCCAAGAGGCAATAGCCGATCTTTTTGGCATAAATGTTCAGGTGGCCCGGTTTGGCGGCAAGCCGATTGTTATGCATCATTGCTAGGTTGGTCGTTCTAGGCCTGTGCGGATTTTTGGACAAAGTGCGGGCAGGGCAGACGTTTCTTAACCTGAGTGAATTAGTCAGGTTGACAATTCTTATTGTTTTGCTCAGATATAAGAACCAAGAAGTTGTTGATGATGAATAAGTGCCCAAGCGCCACTTGTCATTTTTGGCGCTATTTACGCCGCTGATTGAGAATAACCACCTGAAAAATATCAGGTAAAAATAGCCAAAGGCCGCGCCATGATGATTTGCCATTGCCAGCGTATCAGCAGCAACGACATTGCCGCCGCAATTGACTGGATGCGTGCCGCTGACCCCGATACAATCATAACCCCCGGCAAGATCTACCACGCGCTTGGCAAAGCCGCTGATTGTGGAGGCTGCATGCCGCTGTTCTTGTCTAACATGCGCGAAAATGCAAACCTTCAGGTTCCAGTATCACTCCGGCAGCTTAGAGCCACCGACATTGAGGAGACCCCCCGTGAGAGGCGACGCAAAAGTTTTAGAATATCTTAATGATGCGCTGCGGTCTGAGCTAACAGCCGTAAGCCAATATTGGCTGCATTACCGGCTGCAAGAAGACTGGGGCCTTGGCCATATGGCCAAAAAGAGCCGCGAAGAGAGCATCGAAGAGATGAACCACGCGGATACGCTGATTACCCGAATTATCTTTCTTGGCGGCCATCCTAACCTGCAAAAGCTCGACCCGCTTTGCATTGGCGAGACCCCCAAAGAAACGCTTGAAGCCGATCTTGCTGCCGAGAATGGCGCAGCGAAGCTTTACAAAGAAGCCCGTGCGCATTGCGAAAAGGTTGGTGACTACGTGACCAAGAACATTTTTGAAGCTCTGCTGACAGATGAAGAGGGCCATATCGACTTTCTTGAAACCCAGCTTGGCCTGCTTGAGACACTTGGCGCAGAACGTTACGCGCAGCTCAATGCCTCAAAAATGGATGAAGCTGAATAGGCTAGGGGTGGCTCATGCACAAACAGGACATGCCAGCTGATTGGCAAGCAGATCGCGCGGCGGATTTGGCCCCCAAGGATGGGTTGAGTTTTGTCGTCGGGACCACTGGCGCAGCTTTGCGCCGCTTGACGATTGCGCAAATTATGCATGAAACAGTGGCCAAGTTTGGCCCGCGTGATGCGGTTATAGTGCCCGGAGTCAGCAGGCTGACCTATAGCGGGTTAGAGGTTGAAACCGCCCGGTTGGCGCAGGGACTGCTGGCGCTTGGGCTGCGCAAGGGCGACAGGCTCGGTCTATGGTCGCCCAACCGGCTCGAATGGGTGCTGACCCAGTTTGCCACCGCACGCATTGGCGTAATCTTGGTGAATATCAACCCGGCCTACCGGCTGACTGAGCTGGAATATGCGCTCAACAAAGTCGGCTGCAAGGCCATTGTCTTGGCTGAACGGTTCAAGACATCAGATTATGTTGCCATGTTGCAAACACTCGCCCCTGAATTGGCCGATCATGACCCGCATACCCCGCTGAACTGCGCCAAATTGCCGGCGCTGAAAACCGTAATCACCATGGGCGTTGCGGCCCAGCCGGGCTGCATTCGGTTTGATGAGGTGATGGGCCACGCGGTTGATCTGGCTGCACTGCGCCAGATTGAGGCCGGGCTGAGCTGTGATGATGTGATCAACATCCAGTTCACCTCTGGCACCACCGGTGCGCCAAGAGGCGCGACACTTACGCATTATAACATCGTCAATAATGCCCGCTTCACCACCGACCGTATCCACCTGACAGAACATGATAAAATGTGCATCCCGGTGCCGCTTTATCATTGTTTTGGCATGGTCATGGGTGCGCTGGGCTGTCTGACCAAGGGAGCGGCTTTCGTGCTGCCCGGTGAGGCGTTTTCACCTCAAGAAACCCTGCGCGCCGTGGCGGCGGAGAAATGCACAGCTTTATACGGCGTGCCGACAATGTTTGTTGCTATGCTTGAGCATTTGGAAACCGAGGTGCTCGATCTGAGTAGCCTGCGCACAGGCATAATGGCAGGCGCGCCTTGCCCGATCGAGGTCATGCGGGCCGTCATAAACCAGATGCACATGTCCGAAGTGACGATCTGTTATGGTATGACAGAAACCTCGCCGGTCTCTTTTCAAAGCTTTACCGATGACCCAATAGAGGCGCGGGTGACCACCGTTGGCCGGGTGCATCCGCATCTTGAGGTCAAAATCACCGATCAAGATGGGGCGCTGGCCCCCGTTGGCGAAATTGGCGCGCTTTGTACCCGTGGTTATTCGGTTATGCCGGGCTATTGGAATGACCCCAAGCAAACGGCCGAGTGCATTGACGCCGAGGGCTGGATGCTGACTGGCGACTTGGCCATGCTGGACCGCCAAGGGTATTGCTCTATTACCGGGCGGGTCAAAGATATGGTCATTCGTGGCGGTGAAAACATCTATCCGCGCGAGATCGAAGAGTTTCTTTATCGGCATGAATGTATCAAAGAGGCCCAAGTCTTTGGCATTCCAGACGCCAAGCTTGGTGAGGCTCTTTGTGCCTGGATCGTGCTACGGCCCGGCACTACGGCCACGGCGCAAGATATTCAGGACTTCTGTCGCCCACATATTGCCTATTACAAAATTCCTCAGATTATTCGGTTTGTCGATGCGTTACCGGCGACGGTGACGGGCAAACCGCAGAAGTTTATTATGCGGGCAAAGATGATTGAGGAATTGGGCCTTGCGGAGGGCTAAAACGGTGTTGGCGCGGATCATTGAAGCGGATCATTAAAAATGTCTAAGGCGATAAAAACCCGCTAGATGAGTGATGCCTCAATAAGGCAAGATTCAGCGTGAATTAAACCGATTGAAAAGCCTATGCGCAAGAGCGGTTGTGGCCCGCCAATCCTCAGCGTTACGGCCAAATATGCCCCAGTGTACCTGCTTTAAATATTCCAGTATTATTGCCTCGCTAGGGTTAGAGCTGTGATCGAACACCAATACGGCGGCACAGCGCTTGTATTGGTTTGGTCCGCCAAACTTTTTAGTCCAATGGGGTCCCATTCACCGTAAAGTATCTCAGAAACGGTGCTGAGAAGCTGGCCTTCGGCTGCTGTCATACTGTGTTCATTGTCGGTCAAGATATTAATAGAGTTGCGCCGAACGTTTTGGCGGTCGCCTTAGATCTGCAATTGTTGCGCGCAAAGCTGGGATCGGGTCGTGCTCTGTTTGAAAACTAGAGCGCATCTAATCCATCATCAGCAATATTCGCGGCAATAGAGCGAGTTGTCCAGTCATCGGCTGAACAGCCCCAAGCAGCGCCTGATGAGAAACGCTCACTTACAGTGGGGCCACCGGCTCGGCAGGCTTGAGCCGCAGCACTTTGTTACCTGTGGGTTCTCAGTCGCCGATATTGCCAATGGGCAGGCGGCATGAATGGCCCGGCTCATGGCGCGCCCTGCTATTCAG
>JAESRD010000126.1 GCA_016764835.1 Paracoccaceae bacterium
GCCCGAGGGGGGGGCACGGCGCAGCGCTAGATATGTTGCAAGTGAAAACGCTGTCATTGGAGCGCCTCGGTTCTTGGCTTTGGCAAAAGGGGGGCAGTGATGCGCCCCTCTTGCAGGTTTATCTGGCGATTGCGGCTCAGATGTTCAGCTCTTCGGTTGAAGAGGCGGCTGCTTCTTCGTCACGCAGGCGGTGAATATGAGCAATGAAATAGCGCATATGGGCGTTGTCTACGGCGCGCTGGGCGGCGGACTTCCAAGCATCAAAGGCGCTTTGATAGTCGGGAAATATGCCGACAATGTCGATATCATCGACATTCTTAAAAGCGTTCTTGGACGGGTCGATCAGTTCTCCGCCAAAAACAAGATGCAGGCGTTGGGTCATAAGAGTGGCTCCACTTGGAGGAATATTGACGTGTGTTAAGGTCCATTAGCATAGAGGGTCAAGCCCAAGGCGAGGTTAAGCCCCGGCCAGCGCCATGTCTTCGACCAGAAGCGACGGCACAACGCGGCTGAGATGCGGGCGGGCGTCATTGGAGGCGATCAGGGCGCGCAGCATTTGCGGCAGGTTGCCCGCAATGGTGCATTCGGTGACCGGGTAGGCCAGCGCGCCGTTTTCGATCCAGAAGCCAGATGCACCGCGCGAATAGTCGCCGGTATTGGGGTTAACCGTTGAGCCGATAAGCGAGGTGACCAACAGGCCGGTGCCCATATCTGCCATCAGCTCGGCCGGGCTTTTGCTGCCTTGGCTCAGCATCACATTGCCAGCGCCGGGCGACGGCGGGCTGCCTGGCCCGCGCGAGGCATTGCCGGTGCTTTGCAGGCCCAGCTTGCGGGCGGTGGCGAGGTCGAGTGTCCAGCCGGTCAGCACGCCGTTTTCGACGATATTGCGCGGCTTGGTTGCCAGACCTTCGGCATCGAACAGCCGCGATGCGGCGCAGCGCGGGCGGTGTGGGTCTTCGCGCAGGGTCATGTTGGCGGGTAAGATCTGGGTGCCCAGCGCGTCGCGCAGCCATGAGGAGCCGCGGGCGATCATGGTGCCGTTTATTGCTTGGAGCAGGTGGCCGATCAGAGTGCCGGAGACGCGCTCATCAAACAAAACCGAGACCGGCCCGGTTTTGGGGCGGCGCGCGCCGAGGCGCTGTGCGGCGCGGGTGGCGGCGAGGATGCCGATGTCTTCAGGGCTGCGCATGTCGGCGGCATGGGCGCGGCTGTCATGGTCCCAATCACGCTCCATATCACTGTCAGTGCCGCTGATGGCGACGCAAGAAAGGGCGTGGTCGGTACGGGTGTAACCGGCTGAAAAGCCGTTGGTTGAGGCGAGGTGCACTTGGCGGCGGCCGTAGGCAGCGCCGGCGCTTTGCACCTGCGATATGCCACCATGCGCAAGGGCGGCGGCCTCGGCCCGGCGGGCAAGCCCTTCGAGCTCGGCGGGTTGCGGCTCTGCCGTGGGGTCTGCCATGTCGAGAACCCTGACATCAATGTTGGTCGCCAGCTGGTCGGGCGATGCCAGCCCGATATGCGGGTCATCTGGGGCGGCTTTGGCCATGGCCACGGCGCGCTCGGCCATGGCGGCAAAGGTACTGTCGCGGGTGTCTGACGACGAGACGATGGCTTGCTTTTTGCCGATCAGCACACGCAGGCCGATCTCGGTGCCTTCGGCCCGTTCGGCTTGCTCAAGTGCGCCGCCGCGCACATCGGCGGTGATCGAGGTGCCCGATACGACGATAACATCAGCATCATTTGCCCCGGCCACCGCCGCTGCATGAAGAAGCCGGGCGGACAGCCCGGCTAAATCTAGGGTGTGCTCTGCGCTCACTGCAGCTGCTGACCATTGGCAAAGATATGGCCGTCAGCGGTGACTTCGAGCACCGAGTTGATGATGTCATCGCCGATGACGTTGGCGAACATGCCCATCATCATCCGCGCGCCCATTATGTCGTTTTGGCCCAACATGCCCATTGTGACCAGGCTATCCATCAGGGTGTTTGCGCCTTGGACCGTGACCTCTGCACTGCCTTGTGGGGCAGGGAAGCCGCCAAAGGTCTGCAAGTCATTATTGTCGAAGACAAATGCGCCGGTGGCATCGGCAATAACGCCGAGGCCGTCAACATCGAACTTGGTCAGGGTCAGGCCGTGCAGCTCAACCGGAATGCCGCCATCTTCGAGGAACTCAAACAATGGGACGAAATCGAGCAGGTCATGGGAGAGCAAGATATCAGCGGTCACGTCGATATCGATTGTAACCGGCTCATGTGGCAATGCATTGCCACGGTCAGCCATGGACCACATCTCATCTGAGACATTGACGTCGGCCAGACGCAGCGCGAACCGGGCTGCCTGTAGGCTGGTATCGGCCAGAAGCGGTATCGAAAGATCAAGACTAGCTTCACCTATCTCAACCACGACCTCGATCGGGAGATCGTCGCTTGGGGCGACAATTGTGGTCACGTTTTGGGCGCTGCTGAAGATACTCAGCCCGTTTTGGTCAAACGAGAATGACGAGCTTTGACTCTCGACGGTTTGCGACTGGTTTGAAATCACAGTGCCGTTTTCACGGATAATGGTCTGCGACTGGCCGTCAAATGCTTCGCTTTCGCTGGTGATAGACAGACGGGCGCGCAATGCGGGCGATAGGTTCATCAGGTCCATTCCATTGGCGGGCAAGGTGACAGCCGAGTGCGATGTTATGCCGCCCATACCGCCAACGATCTGAAAGTCGATTTCGCGTTCGATATTGACCGATACGTCATAGATCATCTGATCCATTTCAGTGTCTGTGGTCACCGCCACGCCGCTGCCTGATGTATCAATAACCGTTGTCGTGTTTACATTGGCCGTTTGGAAGAAGACGGCCCAATCCAGCTCTTCCTCTATTTCCATCACCCGCTCGCCATCGACAATGACTTCAAAGTTATTGCTGGTGAAAGCAGTGGTGTCTGCTGTTGAAACATAAGTAACAGTGCTGGGGTCGCCCGAGGCCAGCATCGAGAAGTTGCTGGTGGCCATTTCAGCGCTGAGTGTAAACACAGCGTTTTCGCCGTCGATGGTCATGTCGACCACGACATCAATCGGCTGGGTGTCGGGGACGGTTATGGTAACCGTGCCGTCGCCGTTTTCTGTCAGGCTCAGCTGGCCAAAGCTATAGGTCAGGAAGCCCACACCAAGTGGCAGGTCAAGCCGGGCAGAAAGGTTAGTGATGGTCAGCACATCGCCGTTGCGGGATTGGACTGCGTTTACGGAATAGCCCATCGCCGAAAGATAGGCGGACTGATTGTCCCATGTCTGCTCAGCGGTAAGGTCGGCGAAGGCGGCAGAGCCTGCAAAAACGAGTGCTGTGCTACCAAGAAATGTGGAAAGCCGGTTCATTTATGAAATCCTTAAATCGGGGCAATGTGGCCAAAGGCCTGTTTAGACAATGCGCTGCGCCAGACGTGCTGGCGCAGCGTGATATGTTGATTTTAGCGCAGCTGTTGGCCATTGGCCAGAAGCCGGCCCTGCGCGTCGACGGTGATGGTTGATGTCAGCGCGTCATCGCCGGTTGAGTTGGCAAACATGCCCATCATCATACGCACACCCATAACTTGGTCGCCCGGCAGCAGGCCCATCTCAACCAGCTTGTCCAACAGGCTGTTGGCGCCAGTGATATTGAAGGTTGCTTCGCCTTCTGGGCGCGGCAGGCCGTCATAGGTTTCGAGGTCGCTATTGTCGAAGGTGAAGGCGCCTGTGCCGTCTGCGTGGACGCCGACCATGTCGATGGTCAGCTCGTTGAGGGTGAGTTCATGCAGGGCGGCGGGCACATCGCTGTTCATGAGTTCGGGAGAGAACATATCGCCCAGCCACTGCAATTTACCAGCAAGTTTGATGATAAGTGTGGCTGTATCATGCGGCAAAGCGCCGGTCGGGTCGAACATGCTCCAGATCTCTTCGTTCAATGAGAGATCAGCAATGGTCAGGTTGGCGTCGAAGTCTTCCGGAGCGTCGACGGCCGACAAAGGCAGGTGAAACGCAAACTCGAATTCGCCGAGGTCTACATTGACCGGAAATGGCAGCTCGGGGCTGATGGCCTGTAATGTTGTGCTGCCGAGAGCAAACTGGTGGTCAAACACGTCGCGGGTGACATCAATATTGAAATTAGCGCCAGCGATCGACAATGCGCCGCCACCTGTGTCATCGCCATCGATAATGCTCACCTGAGCCAGCATGTCGCCAAAGGACAGGTCGACACCGATTTTCATATCGCTCAGGAACGGGCTCAAATATTCTGGGTCAACGCCACCAGAGATCATCTGAGCAAAGGGCAGACGGACCCCGACCCCGAAGCTAAATGCGTTCACGTTAAGCGCCACAGCGGCCTCGTCGTCGCTGAACTGCACCGAAGCGGCGTCATACCCGACCTTGTAGCTGAACGTGCTGCCGTCGTAGCCGTAAGCGACGCTGCCGGTGTCGAGGGCAAATGCGCCTTGCGCTTGCTCGTCGTCCTCGTCCAAATTAAACTGGCCGCTGATACTGTCGAACGAAAACTCGAGCTTGCCGCGGATTGCCAGAAATTGTGCGGCAATTTCGCTTTCGTCCATTTCGCCGTTCATGAGCACATCAGGGATACTTGCGACAATAGAGGTTGCTAGGTTTTCAGCCAAAAACCCGGCTGACATTTCTACATTGTCGGATGGCAGGTTCATGTTGAGAGCCATGTCGACCGTGCCAAAATGCGTGGTGCTATCAAAATGGTTGATCTCGCCAAATGCGGTGGCGGTATGTGCTGAAAAGTCGGTGATCCCAACGCGAAGCTCGATGTCGAGTTCTTCGCCATGATCGACGGCTTTGAGCAGCTCAATCACATAGCTAGCGGCTACAGTGTCATAGATCATGAGGTCAGGCGCGCCGCTGACTGTGACCATAAACCCAGTATTGCGCAGCTCAAACCAAGCGCCGTCGCCGCCGCTACCCGAAAGTGTGATCGGCGTTGTATCAGCCATGGTGATGGTGACAGAGCCATCGCCGTTATCAGTCAGCGTCAGCGCGCTGATCTCGGCCAGAACATTCAAATTCTCGCTCTCGACATCAATCGTGATCGCGTCGATGACCAGCGCCGTGCTGGTGCGGGTCTCGGTGCCTATGGTCACGATGCCGGGACCGTACATGTCGAGCTGCGACTGTAGCTCCGCCCATACATCGTCTATGCTTACATCTGCGCTGGCGCCAGTTGCACATAATAGTGCGGCGCTACAAACAGCAGTTTTCAAATAATTAAGTCCGGCCATTTTGGCCCTCCCTGAAACAAATTCTATATGTCCAACTTCCTTGGCCTTCTCGCGGGCGTCAAGGTCTGGTTCTACTGACCATTGCCTTCATGTTAGGTGAATATGGCAAAAGTGGGTGGTGATCTTGCGTAGCTGGGCGATGCTTTTCGTATGGTACGTGTTTTAGGCCAAAGACGGCGCCAATGAGTTTGGCAGCGCGTTTGGCCGGGTCACAGTAAATATAGGCCTGAATTTGCCAATTACGATAGTTTAACGCGCTTAACCTCGTGCAAAACTGGCCAAAAGCTGGTTTTGTGCCACCGCCATGTGCTGGTACGCTTTGCGGCGTGGCGCTGGTACGCTTTGCGGCGTAGACAAGCGGGCCGGGTTGGCCGGGGTGAGGGTGTAATGGACCAAGAAATGACGGGCGCTGATGTTGCCGCGCAGGCCGCTTCGGTTGCTGAATCGATGGCCGATATTGCCGCTGCGCCGCCAGTTGCTATCAGCACCGCCTCTGCGGCCGCAACGAACAAATTTGTTGTTATGGGTTTGGACTATTGGGACCAAGGCGTTGAAGTTGCCAAAGACTGGCTGCTTAGCGCCGGGGCTTGGTCGCAATTTGGCCTCTTGGTCGTGGCGTTTCTTGCCGCTTGGTATCTGAACCGCACCTTTGGGCCAAAGCTGACCCGGCTGCTGACCCCCGCCAAAGACTCTGAGGGGATATTCTCGCAGGCCCGGCGCTTTGTCTGCGGCTTCCTGCCGCTGTTGCTGCCGGTTTTAGCCTATGCCTTTACTGCCATGGGCGAGGAGGTCACTCGGACTTTGTTCGGCTCGGGCGCGGTTATAGCCTTTGGCAAACGGGCGTTTTTATTCTTAGCGGCGCGGATATTCGTTAAACAGGTTCTGACCAGTAGCTTCTTGGCCTTCCTTGGCCGCTATGTGCTGGTGCCGGTGGCGGCGTTGCACATGCTCGGTGTGCTCGATCCGGCCATGACCATGCTCAATGAGACCGTGATCAATTTGGGCAATATCAGTTTTTCGGTCATGTCGCTGGTGCGCGGTGCTATCGCTGGCAGCTTGCTGTTTTGGATGGGCGGCTGGTCGAATAACCAATCATCGACCTATATCGGCCGCCAAGAAATGCGGCCCGCCATTCAGCAGCTGACGATCAAGGCGGCTGAGTTCACCATCTTTGGCATCGCATTCTTGCTGCTTATGTCGATCATGGGCATATCGCTGACCTCGCTGGCCGTGTTTGGCGGTGCGCTCGGTGTTGGCCTTGGGCTTGGCCTGCAAAAGATTGCGTCGAACTTCATCTCTGGCGTGATCTTGTTGGTTGAGGGCCAAGCGACGGTGGGCGACTATGTCGAGCTGGACGGTGGCGAGGCCGGGCGGATCCACTCAATGGGCGCGCGGGCGACGATCTTGGAGACCTATGATGGCCGCTGGATCGTGGTGCCCAATGAGGATTTTATCACCACACGGGTGATCAACTATTCAGATGCTGGCTCGGCCAACCGCTATGAGGCCGATTTCTCGGTGTCCTACGACACTGACATCAACAAAATTCCGGCAATCATCGAGGCGGCAGTGTCCAAACACCCCGAAGTGTTGCAAGAGCCAGAAGCGCCAGATTGCGAGCTGCGCGGCTTTGGCGATAGCGGCATAGATTTTAGCGTTGAATTCTGGGTCAATGGCATTGATGACGGCACAAAGAAATATACGTCCGACGTGTTGTTTCTGGTGTGGAACGCGCTCAAAGACAACAATATCGAAATTCCATATCCGCACCGTGTTATCGAAATCAAAGGGAAACTGCCGGAATGAGCCAGCAAGAAGCATTGGTAATAGGCGCGGGGCCCGCCGGGCTGATGGCTGCGCAAGAGCTGGCACAGGCCGGGCTGCGCGTAACTATTGCCGAGGCAATGCCGTCGCCGGGGCGCAAGTTTCTTATGGCCGGCAAGTCAGGTCTAAATTTGACCAAAGACGAGCCAGCGAGCCAGTTTGCCAGCGCATATGGTGCCAGCCTGCCGCCAGCGCTGAGCGCCGCTTTGGCTGATTTTGGCCCCAAGAAGGTTCAAGCATGGGCCGAGGCGTTGGGCCAAGAGGTGTTTACCGGCTCATCAAAACGGGTTTTCCCCAAGGCAATGAAGGCGTCACCGCTGTTGCGGGCGTGGTTGCGCGCACTTGAAGCTCAGGGCGTGCAGCTCAATACGCGCTGGCGTTGGACCGGCTGGGACGAGGGCGGCGTGACGTTTGACACGCCCGACGGTGCGCAGACCCTCA
>JAESRD010000127.1 GCA_016764835.1 Paracoccaceae bacterium
GGCGATGTATGGGTGCGCAACACGGCAGGCGGGCGGTTATCGCCCGGCGCGCGTGACATATAAAATGTGTCCATCTCGGCGCGGGCCGGGTGATGGCCGGGAATATTGAGCGCGTCGAAATTATACCAGTCGCTCTCGATGCGGGGGCCTTCGGCGACGTTAAAGCCCAGCCCAGCAAACAAAGCTGTGACTTCTTCGGTGACTTGGCTAATCGGGTGCAGCGTGCCAGCATTGCGCCGGTTGCGGGCGGGCAATGTCACGTCGAGCCATTCGCCGCGCAGCCGCTCATCGAGCGCGGCATCAGTCAGCCCCGCCTTGCGCGCAGCCAGCGCAGAATTAACTTCGTTTTTCAGCGCGTTAAGCGCCGGGCCGGCAACTTGGCGTTGCTCTGGGCTCATCTTGCCCAACTCGCGCATTTTCAGCGCGATTTCGCCCTTTTTGCCCAAAGCGGCAAGGCGCACATCTTCAAGGGCTGCTTCATCAGCGGCGCTTGCGATTTGGCTAATGTATTTGGCGCGTAGCTCGTCCATATCGTCCACCTTTGGCATAACGATAATGGAGTAGCGCGCCGGGCCGGGCGGCGCAAGGCGACAGCCACTACCCCCGGCTCTCTAAACGCAAAAGGGCCGCTCAGATGAGCAGCCCTTTCACGATAACTCTTCAAGTGCCTTTAGGCAGCCAGAGCGGCCTTGGCTTTGGTCACAATCACACCGAACGCATCGGGCTCATGTACGGCCAGATCGGCGAGAACCTTACGGTCAACTTCGATCCCGGCCAGCGACAGACCATTGATGAACTTGCTGTAAGTAAAGCTCTCATCGATAGCGCGCACAGCGGCGTTGATCCGTTGGATCCACAGAGCGCGGAAGTTGCGCTTGCGATTCTTACGGTCGCGTGTGGCATATTGGTTGGCTTTGTCGACAGCCTGACGCGCGACCTTAAAGGTCGTGGAGCGACGGTCATAATAACCTTTGGCCTGAGCAAGAACTTTCTTGTGGCGACGATGGGCGACTGTTCCGCCTTTAGTACGTGACATATCCGAGCCTCCTTAGCGCGCGTATGGCATCATCGACTTGATGATAGCTTCGTCTGGTTTGCTGAGAAGGGTGGTGCCGCGGGCATTACGCAAGAACTTGTTCGAGCGTTTGATCATGCCGTGGCGCTTACCGGCCTGGCCAGCCTTGACCCGGCCATTAGCCGTGACCTTGAACCGCTTTTTGCAGCTCGATTTCGTCTTCATCTTAGGCATTTCGGTCTCCTATTTTAGAGCGTCAATCGCGTGCCTCGGCATGCCAATGGGCCGGACGCGCGGGTATAGAAGAGGCGATATAGGACAGCGCCACTATGAAGGCAAGTGATTCAGTTCATTAACTGGCCAATAACCCGGACAAAAACATCTGGCACCGAGGCCAGCGCATAACCGCCCGGCTTTTCGCTGACCGCCAGTGCAACAAGGCCACCGCCGATCATGACCACAATAGCAGCAGCACGCGGCGCGCGCCCCTCTACCAAGGCACCAAATATCGCCGGAACGGCCAATACACAGATTATAACGCCGATCACGAAAAACAGATCAGGATCCATGAGCCTGCACCTCCTGCATATAGCTTACGGCAAAGCTACTCTGGATCGGCGCTAAAAATCAAACGCTCTTCGCAAGGGGCGACGCGCAAGATATTTGTCGAACCGGGGGTGTTGAACGGCACACCGGCAGTGACAACGATGTTGTCCTTCTCTTCAGCGATGCCCAGCGCACGGGCAGAACGGGCTGCAGAAACCACGGCGCTCTTAAACCGGTCAACGGGATCAACCACCACGCAATTGGTCCCCCAAGACAAGCAAAGCCGCCTTGCCGTGCCCTCAAGCGATGTCATGGCAATGATCGGCACACGTGGCCGCTCACGCGAGATCAGAAGCGCTGTTGTGCCACTTTCTGAGAAGCAGCAGATCGCCTTCACATCGGTTTTCTCGGCAATTTCGCGGGCCGCCGAGACGATGCCACCAGCAATGGTGACGATATCAATCTTGCGGCTGGCTTCCAGAATGCTTGTATAGGTCGGGTCGGCCTCGACCTCACCGGCGACGTTATCCATCGTCTGCACGGCCTCGATAGGATAGGAACCGGCGGCGCTTTCAGCCGAAAGCATGATCGCATCGGTACCCTCATAGATCGCCGTGGCCACGTCAGAAACCTCAGCGCGGGTCGGCATTGGGCTATCAATCATCGATTCGAGCATTTGTGTCGCCACGATCACTGGCTTGGCAGCCGAGCGACATTTGCGGATCAGGCGCTTCTGGATCGGTGGCACAGCGTGGACAGGCAGCTCAACACCGAGATCACCGCGCGCGACCATGATACCGTCAGACACTTCAAGAATGGCGTCAAAGCCAGTCACTGCCGACGGCTTTTCAATCTTGGAAAGGATCGCGGCCCGGCCTTTAACCAAGGCCCGCGCTTCCAAAACATCCGCCGGACGCTGAACAAAGGACAAAGCCAGCCAGTCGATACCCAGCTCACAAACAAATTCGAGATCGCGCCGGTCTTTGTCGGACAAGGCCGCCAAGGGCAGCATAACGTCAGGGACGTTTACGCCTTTGCGGTTGGAGATCGTTCCGCCAAATATCACTTCGCAATCGGCAAAGTCGGAACCACATTCAATCACTTTAAGCCGGATCTTTCCGTCATTGACCAGCAGCGCGGCCCCCGGCTCTAGCGCATCAAAGATCTCTTTATGCGGCAGCTGAACCCGGTTCACGTCACCCTCAGCCTCATCAAGATCAAGCCGGAAACGCGCGCCCTGCACCAGCTCTTCTTCGCCCTTGGCAAAAACACCGACACGCAGCTTTGGCCCCTGAAGATCGGCCAAAATGCCAATCGGCGTGTTCATATCGGCCTCGATCTGGCGGATAATCGCATGGCGCTCGGCGATCTCATCATGGCTGCCATGGCTCATATTCAGCCGAAACACATCAGCGCCTGCTTCGACCAAACCGCGGATCTGCTCATAAGTTGAGGAAGCGGGGCCTAGCGTGGCGACGATTTTTACGTTGCGGTGGCGTTTCATCGAATTGAATCCTTGGAGATCTGAAGGGCTGCGGCACTGTTACCGCTAACGAAAGGTCGCCACCCTTATCGCGCAAAAGCCCGGCCCTCACAACTAGCCCCAGCCAAATTGGCAGCAAATAAGCAAAAATACGGCAATATGCGTCAATGCCCCGCAGCCGGGTTGCTGGCGCAGCTGCCAGATTTCACTGTATTGCTTAGCAAATATACTTAGCATTGTGAGGCAATCATGGACGAGAAAACCAAGATCGAAGTTGAGGCAGCCGCATTTCGCCGCCTACAGGCCCATCTTATGGATGAACGCCCCGATGTGCAGAACATCGATATGATGAATTTGGCCGGTTTTTGCCGCAATTGTCTGAGCCGCTGGATGCAAGAAGCCGCCGCCGAACGTGGCATTAAGCTTAGCAAAGAGGCAGCCCGTGCAGAATATTATGGAATGCCTTACCAAGAGTGGCGCGACAAAAACCAAACCCCGGCCAGTGCGCAGAGCCTCGCGGATTACGCTAAAAACGCCCCAAAATCATAGGCTTCTGCCCAAAACATAACAACGGTTTCGCCCGTATTCGCGGGCGAAACACTGCATAATACCGTAGAAAACAGCTTTCTATCTCCAACCAATCTTTAATAATTTTTTGGCCAATCTTAACTAATTTTTTGGAAAGTCTAACTAATCCGAAAGGCGGGGGAGAAATTACTCCTAATGGCAATTTCGGGATAGAAAGGCTTGGTTATCGTGACGCGCGAAGTGATCAAAGATCTTGAAAATCGGCCAATGGCCGAGGGTGAAGAAGATATAGTTGAGCAGGGCGAGCAAGCCCTGGCTGAGCCACTGGCTGCCGAAATGGCTGAGGCCCCGGTTCAGATAGAGGAAGAAGTCGCTCCGCCCGACCTCTCCTATTTAGAAGAATTTTTTGATCCGGCATTCTACCGCATGCAAAATGGCGATCTGGCCAAACTGGCCAAAGACCAACTCTTTGCCCATTTCCTCGAAAACGGGTGGCAGGAAGGCCGCGACCCGAGCCCCGAATTTTCGGTATCCCTCTATCTCGACAAAAATCCTGACGTACGCGACGCCGCGCAAAACCCGCTGGCACATTACCATGATGCCGGTGCCGCCGAAGGTCGCGATTGCTATCTCAGCAATTGGGGCACAACCGATGCGCCAATCATGCTTGCCACCATGCTCGATCAGGTCGCCGCGGTTTTTGACGCCGACTTCTACCGCAAAAACAACCCCGATATCAGCGCCCTGTCAGACAGAGCGCTGGCGGCCCAGTTTACCAGCCTCGGCTGGCTTGAGGGGCGCAACCCATCGGCCGATTTCAGCGTCAAAGACTATCTGTTGGCCAATGAAGACGTCGCCGATGCGCGGGTAAACCCCTTTCTGCATTACCTGCAATGCGGCAAAAACGAAGAGCGCCGCGTCGCCCCACCAGCACCAACCACTGTCGCCCGCGAATCCAGCGACGCTGATCTGCGCAATGTAGCCAAGCTGTTTGACCCGATATTCTACCGTCAAACTTATAGCGATGTGCCCGGCAGCGACGCCGACCTGATCCGCCACTACATGACCTATGGCTGGCGCGAGGGCCGCGACCCAAACCGCGAGTTTTCAACAAACTTCTACCTAAGCCATAACCCTGACATTGCCGCAGGCGGGCTAAACCCATTCCTGCACTTCACGCTGTCAGGCCGCGCCGAAGGTCGCAAATGCCACCCATCGGCTGACAACCCCTGCTATGTGTCATCCGACGAGTTGGCCGCCTTATCAGACGCCGATGTCGAAACCGTCATCCGCGAATTTGACCCCAGCTTCTACCGGCGCATGAACGAAGACCTCACCGGCGGCGATGACGAGCTGCTCTTGCATTTCATGACCCGTGGCTGGCGCGAAAACCGAGACCCCAAGCCCGGCTTCTCAACCCAGTACTATACCAGCACCTACCCCGATATTGCCGCTGGTAAAATAAACCCGTTCCTGCATTTCATCCTCTTTGGCCGCACTGAAGGCCGCAGACCGCATGACGAAGAGCCGATCGCCATCGCACTCAACAGATCTGCCAATCTTGTGCCAGATCACCTCGCCGCTGTGCTTGCCGGGCCAAAACAGGGCATTCGCCCGGTCAACCCGCCAGTTCGGGTCAACACTGACACTATGGAAATCCATTGGGTTATCCCCGATTTTTCGCGTGGTGGCGGCGGACATATGACCATTTTCCGCATGATCCGGCATCTCGAAACCTTCGGCCATACTTGTGTTATCTGGATCGAAGAGCCCGACAAACACATCGACGCCAATAAAGCATATGAAGATATTATCAAATATTTTCAATGTGTTCGCGCTGATGTTCGCTTCGTGAAGAATGGCTTCTATGAGATAAAGGGCGACTTTGTGGTCACCACCGGCTGGTCAACAGCCTTTATCGTTGACGCAGCCCCCGGTTTCGCGCGCAAACTCTATTTCGTCCAAGATCACGAGCCAGAATTCTACCCAACCGGCACCGAGGCCATCCTCGCCCGCCAAACCTATGACTTCGACTTCGGCTGCATTTGCGCAAGCCCGTGGCTGGCCAAAATCATGACCGAGCGCTACGGCCGCTGGGCCCGCTCGTTCGAGCTGTCTTACGATGACGCACAATATTGCATTTTGGACAAAGCCGCGCATGACGCCCGTTTCACCGCGCGGCCTCAAAGCCAACCGATCAAGATCGCCGTCTATGCCCGTGACCACACAGCAAGGCGCTGCGTGTCACTTGCGCTCATGGCACTGCAAGTGCTTGCCGGTCAACGCGGCGGCTTTGAGGTGCATTTCTTCGGCCAAAACAACCTGCCCTTCGATGAGACCCCTTTCCCCGCCATGGATCACGGCGTACTCGACACTGACCGGCTGGCAGCGCTCTACAACAAATGTGACATCGGCATTTGCTTCTCGGCCACCAACTATTCGCTGGTCCCACAAGAAATGATGGCCTGTGGCCTGCCGCTGATCGAGCTGAACACATCAAGCACCCGCGCGATCTTCCCTGACGACACCGTCACGCTGGCAGGGCCGAACCCGCATGACATCGCCCAAGCGATCGCCGCATTGATTGACAGCCCAAAAGCCCGCGCCAAACAGATGAGCGCCGCACTTGAATGGATCGAGCAATCATCATGGGAAAATTCAGCCCGCGCCATCGAGGCGGCGATGCGCAGCTACGCGCATGAAATGCCCAAATTGCCACTGCCAGCAATCGCCACCGCCAATAAAGTGCGGCTTGATATCGTCATTCCTACTTTCAACGGCATCAAAGAGCTAAAGCCGGTCATTGCCGCGTTGCGCAGCCAATCGGCGGTCGAGCAAACCCAGATTTTCTGCGTCGATTCCAACTCATCTGACGGCACCACCGAATGGCTGCGCGGTCAACCCGACATTGCGCTG
The DNA here is from genome assembly GCA_016764835.1 of Paracoccaceae bacterium. The sequence continues at coordinate 6,489 of JAESRD010000127.1, forward strand.
ACAGTGATTGAACAATCCGAGTTTCAACATGGCCGCACCCGCAACCAAGGCGCAGGCCAAGGCAAAGCCGACTATGTCGCTTTTCTGACCCAAGATGCCATACCTACTGGTCCAAACTGGGCCAATGACATCATGATGATGATGGACCATTACCCCAATGCCGCCGGGCTCTTTGGCCGCCATCAACCCTACGCGCATCATCCAAAATTCATCCGCGATGAAATCACCAAACACTTCGCCAATATGCTCAACAAACCGTTGGCGGTTTCTCGGTTCACCGACCCTGACCGCTGGGCAAAAAAAGACCAAGGCTGGCGGCAGTTCCTGCATTTCTATAGCGATAATAACTCAGCCATGCGGCGTCAGATCTGGCAAGATCTGCCCTACCCAGAAATTGACTATGGCGAAGATCAAGTCTGGGCCCGCGACATTATTGAAGCTGGCTACACCAAGCTTTATGCGCCAACCGCCTGCGTTTTTCATTCGCATGATTATGACCCGGCACAAACCTTTGAGCGCGCCCGGATTGAAGGCGCCTTCTTTCGCACCCATTTCGGCTATCGGCTGGGTGACGGCTCTGACGAAGAAGTTGCCGCCCGGATAACCCGCGAGCAAAGCCGTTTCAAAGCCTGGGCCAGCAAGAACGGTACGCCGACTGACGAGATCGAACTGCGCCAAGCAAATATTAAGCAAAAAATCTGCGGTTGGCGCGCTGGCCTTATTGATGCCAGCGCTCAAATTCAAACGGGCAAAAACAGACCCGATGCGGACGCAGGCTAAGGTAAGTCCATGCTCAATCATTTCACATTCAAGCAATGCCGTGCCCGCTTTCGCATCGCCGATGGCTACGACAACAATAATGAGATCATAACTGACGGCGATATTGCCGACCTGCCTAATATTAAGTTTCTGCGCCACGGCAACCTTAAGACAGTGATCACTGGCTGTCAGTTTCACTTTCATTCAACGGCGAGGGGAAACTTCACCATCGTCGCGGCGGCCAGCAAATCCGTGGTGCATGTCGGACCGCATACCAGATGTAATGCGGACATCCGATTATGGCGCAATCCACGGGTGAGCATCGGCGCGCATACGACAATAAATCAGGCGCGACTGGTTGCCGATAATTCGGATATTACAATCAAAGAAGATTGCATGTTTTCAGATGACATCATCGTCCAATCGGCAGATCAGCACGGGTTGATAGACCTCGAAACTATGCAGTTTTCCAACGGCGCGCGTCGCAAAATAGTCATCGGTGAGCATGTATGGATCGGGCGTCGCTCGATCCTAATGCCTGATATTGAAATCGGGGCTGGCAGCGTTGTCGGCGCGGGCAGTACCGTGACCAAATCTGCAACGAGCTGCAGTTATCTCGTGGGTGTTCCTGCCAAATCGGTGCGCAGAAACGCCTCTTGGACTCGCATGCCCAACCAGATTAACCAACGTGAAGAACGGTTTTTTGAACGCATGCGCACAAATAACGCGGCACAAAAGGAATTAGCGCAATGAAGCTCATTCTTAATATCGGCATGCACAAAACCGGCTCCAGCTCTATCCAGCAAAGCTTTGCCAAATATGAGAGCGAGAAGGCAAAGTATTTGCAACTCGGCCATCCCAACCATTCGGCAACGCTGATGACCATGTTCATGGCTCATCCAGAAAAATACCACGCGCACCGCAAAAACCGCCGCAGCATTGACGCGATTACGGAGCTAAAAGCCAAGTTTTGGCGGCGTTTTGAGAGCTTCGTCGCACAAGCTGATGTACCGACTATTCTGTCCTCAGCTGAAGATGTCAGCATTATGGATGAAGGTGATCTGCAATCCATGCGTCAAAAACTGGAGAGCACCTTTTCCCAGATCACAATCATAGGATATGCCCGCCCGCCCGCGTCCTTTATGAGCAGCGCCGTGCAACAACGGATCGCTGGCGGCGTGAACTGGAACGCAAATTCACTTTATCCCAACTACCAGTCGCGGTTTGAAAAGTTTGACAATGTTTTTGGCAAGAAAAACGTCGTGCTGACAAAGTTCAGTCGCGACACCCTTTTGAACGGCGATGTTGTGCAGGATTTTGCCGCCAAAGCGGGTGTCAAAATCCGGCTTGATCAAATTGTGCAAGATAACCCGGGCCGCTCGCTTGAAGCATCCAGTGTTCTTTTTGCGCAGCGCAGCCTTGGCCGTGGTTACCAAAATTATAATCGCGCGCCGGTTCATAACAAGCGACTAGTTGATGTGCTGCGCACTTTGGGCTCGCAACCGGTCCGGTTGCACGGCGATCTTGTGGGCCCGATACTGGCCAAACATACAGATGATCTTAAATGGATTAGCGAACGGTTAGGTTGTGATTTTACAGATCAGCCCAGCAAGGATCCGCAAGCTATTCGCTCAGAGGCTGATCTTCATATGATTGCAGCAAACCATCTGCCCGAGGTTCTAACGCTGATCGCGAATGAATTGAAAAACGCCCCGACGGATCCAAAGATCACGGCCAATGCTGTCGATATGTTGCTAGATGTGATTCGCGCCAAAGACCCTGCTTAGCTGCTAGGCGCTTACCGGGTTCTTTTTCTGCGTAGGCTTAAGCGCTTGATAACGGTTCTTTGCCGCATCTTGATAGAACCGCTCGCGCCAGTTCTTATTTTTGTCATTGGCCAGCCGAACCATCGCCCGCTCGCGCCGCACCAACGGATCATTTATCCCCAATAACTTGGCCATCTTGTCCAGATGGCTAAGCTCAGCATCGCGAATAACGTCTTCATAGATCAGCACCAAAGGCTTGATCCCCTGCATGGCAAAGAACCGATCCCAAGCAAGGTTTTCAAGCGTGATCGCTGTCACTTCGCGCAGCAATGCACCAAACCGATAAACAGTTTTCTCGTTATAGCTAGATTTATAGCCCTTCACCAAATTGCCGGCAAAATGCTCATCATCCTTATGCGCAGTCGCGTGATTTACGCCGGTTTGCTGGGCCATATTACGAGAAATCGCTTGGGCAACATAGTCCTGCCGGACCAATTTCACCCAGACCGCATCCGGGAAGGCACTGACGAAATGCGGAAAATCACTGTCGCCTCGCGGGCTGAGAAAGCTGGCCAGACATGCATCAACACTGAACAATTGGTTCGCCATAACTTTGATCGCGAAAACCCCGTTCTTGCCTGTGCCCCGTTTTTTGACACCAGCAAAGGCCAAAGCCCAATCTACATTTTCGCGCTCAACATCCCAAGGCACAAACCATTCTTCCGGGTTGCCCAAAGCACCCGAATTTCGCATGTCTTCGATGATCAGCGTGGAGCCGCATCTTTGCGTCCCGCATAGTATAATTTGCTCAGCCAAAACCGCCTCCAGCGCATAACTACACGATAATACTAGCAAATTTCATGGTTAATCGCAACAGAATTACCGTTCTGGCCGCACGAATACGCGCCCAGTTTCAGATTGCCACGCGGCGGCTTTCATCTAGGTAAATTTCTCGCAATCTTTTGGCAACCGGGCCGGGCTTTCCGCTGCCAATCGCTGCGCCATCAATCTCGACCACAGGCATAACAAAAGAAGAAGCCGAGGTGATAAACGCCTCATCCGCCGTTTGCGCTTCTGCGATGGTGAATGGCCGCTCCTCAATCTTCATTTGCGCTTCTTTAGCAAATCGAAGGACCGCCGCGCGGGTGATGCCGTGCAAAATGTCCGTGGAAAGTTGGCGGGTGATGATCACGCCATCTTTAACGATATAGGCATTGTTGCTGGTGCCCTCGGTCACCGCGCCATCTTCAACCAACCAAGCATCATCGGCCCCAGCGGCCTTGGCCATCATTTTGCCCATAGACGGGTAAAGCAGCTGAACTGTTTTAATGTCGCGCCGCCCCCAGCGTTCGTCAGCAATCGAGATCACTTTGATCCCGGTTCCGGCTAACGCACTATCAGCAAGTCCAGGTTTATTCTGTGTAAACAACACGATAGTAGATGGCACTTCGTCCGGGTCTGGGAACACAAAGTCGCGATCACTTGGCGCGCCGCGGGTGATTTGCAAGTAAACCAAGCCATCTGCGATACCATTGACCGTTACCAATTCGCGGTGAATCGCCAGCAGTTCATCCTCGGTCACCGGGTTCGCCATATCCAATTCGCCGAGCGATCGCGCCAGCCGCCGCGCATGTCCGGCAAAATCAATCAGCTTGCCGCCCAGCACCGAGGTTACTTCATAAACGCCGTCCGCCATCAGAAAACCACGGTCAAAAATGCTGATCTTGGCCTCGGCTTCGGGCACAAACGCGCCATTTACATAGACGGTACGGGACATTTAGCTTCTCCTTTTGCGATACCCTTTCATCACGCGCTGGCGACGGCGGGTCAAGTGGGGCTAGCCCCAAAGCGCCGCATCCGGGGGGTGAACCCCGGCCTCGTCATAACGAAGCGGCACATCGCGGTCCTCGGACAGCAATAATGGCCCATCAAGATCAGTAATCGCCACGCCCTGCGCCAGCAAAATCGCTGGTGCCATTGCCAAAGAAGAGCCGAGCATGCAGCCGACCATTATCTCATATCCGTCGGCAATTGCAGCGTCTTTCAGCGCCAAAGCCTCGGTCAATCCACCGGTTTTATCGAGCTTGATATTAACCATATCATACTTGCCCTTTAGCCCAGCAAGACTGGCCCGGTCATGGCAACTCTCGTCCGCGCAAACTGGCAAAGGCCGGGCAATCTCGGCCAACATCTGGTCTTGTCCCGCAGGCATTGGCTGCTCAACTGCCGTCACACCAAGCCGAATTAGATGCGGCGCAAGCTCGCTATAAGTCTCAGCACTCCAGCCCTCATTGGCGTCAACAATCAGCCGCGCACTTGGCGCGCCCCGGCGCACCGCTTCAAGCCGGATCATGTCATCTGGCGTGCCAAGCTTGATCTTTAATAGCGGATGATGCGCGGCGCGGCGCGCGGCCGCTTCCATCTTCTCAGGCGCTTCAAGCGACAGTGTAAACGCGGTGATGCAAGGCGCGGGTTTGGGCTGATCAATCAGCTCCCACATACGGCAACCTTTTGTTTTTGCTTCCAAATCCCACAGAGCACAATCAACAGCATTACGCGCCGCCCCAGCAGGCAGCGCCTCTTGCAGAGCCATACGGTCGATGCCATCGGGCAGGCCAGCAACCAGGTCCGCCACACTATCAAGCGTCTCGCCGTAGCGCGCATAGGGCACGCATTCGCCCCAGCCGGTTATGCCATTTCGCGTCACCGATGCCGTCAGCACATGCACCGCATCGCGGCTACCCCGGCTAATCGTAAACGTTTCTCTCAGCGCAAAACGGTCGCGCGATACATCTATCATCACCCTGCCCTTTTCAGCTTAGAACGCCGCCAATGCGTCAACCAAACGCCCAGCCCCGTGCCGGAACGGATCAACTGCGGGCAGGCCCATCTGCGCCTCAACTCCGGCCAAATAATCAAGCGCTTGCGCCTCTCCCATCGCCGAAGTGTTAACAGATATGCCAACCGAGCGGCAGTTTGGGTTGGCCAACCGGCCCATCAACTCAGCCGCTTCACGCAGCTGCTCAAGACTGGGCAGCGCCCGCCCCGGCAGGCCGCGCATAGAGGTCCGCGTTGGCTCATGCGACAGGATCAACGCATCAGGCTGGCCACCATGAATAAGCGCCAGCGTCACCCCGGAGAATGACATGTGGAACAGACTGCCTTGGCCCTCAATCAGGTCCCAATGATCGGCATCATTATCAGGTGTCAGCCATTCAACGGCGCCGGCCATAAAGTCGGCGACCACCGCATCAAGCGGCACACCATTACCGGTAATCAATATCCCGGTCTGCCCTGTTGGTCGAAACGTCGCCTTCATATTGCGGCGGCGCATTTCAGCTTCCATCGCCAGCGCCGTATACATTTTTCCGACCGAACAATCGGTGCCAACGGCCAAACAGCGCAGCCCTTTGCGACGCACACCGCTGGCAATCGGATACTCGTTTTCTGGCAGGCGCACGTCATGCAATTCGCGCCCAAGCCTCTTGGCCGCACCAGCAATTTCAGGATCGTCGCGCAACAGATTATGCAACCCACTGGCAAGGTCAAACCCCGCTTCAAGCGCCCCAATCAGCGCCGTTTTCCACGTTGGCGAGATCACACCACCCCGGTTGGCCACACCAATAACCATCGTTTGCGCCCCGGCTTCGCGGGCCGCCGCCAGTGACAAATCAGGCAATTTCAGATCGGCAGCACAGCCCGGCAAGCGTAGCTGACCCACCGCATGTTCAGGCCGCCAATCGCGGATACCTTGCGCAACTTTAACGGACAGCGCATCAGGCGCATCGCCCAAAAATAGCAAATACGGGGTCTTAATCATCTTGGGCCTCTCCGTGTTGAACAAAATAGCATAGTATCTAAAATAGCATAGTATCTAAGTCAGGCTACATGCTCACCAGAACATGCCGGAGAACTTGTTAACCTTAGATCGATATTCAGCAATTTTCTCGCTATGGCGAGAAGAAAGTTTCAGCGGTGAGCTAAAAGTTACGGAGATCGAAAATGCTGCGGTTGCAACATAGAGCTTGCCGACGGGCTCGCACTAATATATCGAAACGACGATAATAATTGAAATTTTATTGCGTGGACCCCTATGTCATTCCGCCTTCAGCCACCCGCCCCTGCCCGACCAAACCGCTGCCAGCTGTTCGGTCCGGCCTCTCGCCCTGCGCTGTTTGAGAAAATGGCCGCCAGCGCCGCTGATGTCATCAATATTGACCTAGAAGATTCGGTCGCCCCCAGCGACAAAGCCAGTGCCCGCGCCAATGCAGTTAATGCAATTGGAGATGTGAACTGGGGCAACAAGCTGCTCTCGGTACGGATCAACGGATTAGACACGCCCTATTGGTACCGCGATGTTGTTGATTTATTAGAAAATTCCTCTGAACGGCTCGACCAGATTATGATCCCAAAAGTTGGCTGCGCGGCTGATGTTTACGCCGTCGATGCGCTGGTCACTGCCATCGAATCGGCCAAGGGCCGTACCAAGAAAATCAGCTTTGAGCTGATCATTGAAAGCGCCGCAGGCATTGCCAATGTCGACGAGATCGCCGCCGCGTCGCCGCGCCTGCAAGCCATGAGCCTTGGTGCCGCCGATTTTGCCGCTTCAATGGGCATGCAGACCACCGGCATCGGCGGCACGCAAGAAAATTACTACATGCTGCGGGGGGGCAAAAAACACTGGTCAGACCCTTGGCACTGGGCCCAAACTGCCATCGTCGCCGCCTGCCGGGCTAATGGTGTTTTGCCGGTTGATGGCCCCTTTGGCGACTTTTCCGATGATGAAGGTTTCCGCGCCCAAGCTCTGCGCAGCGCCACGCTTGGCATGGTAGGAAAATGGGCGATCCACCCCAAACAAATTGCGCTGGCCAATGAGGTTTTCACCCCCTCTGAAGCCGCTATCACCGAAGCCAAGGAAATCTTGCAGGCCATGGAAGCCGCCAAAGCACGCGGTGAAGGTGCCACTGTTTACAATGGCCGTTTGGTCGATCTCGCCTCAATCAAACAGGCTCAAGTCATTGTGCGCCAATCAGAAATTCTGGGCGCGCCCTAAGCGAGGCACGCCCGCCGGGGGAGCGAAGAGTGGCCCTTAGCCCAGCGGCTTAAGCGGCACACATATTTCGGTCAGCAAATCCGCCTCAGCCGTTACCATTGGCTCATTCAGATACCGCTCATAGGGCGGTCTGTCGCCAATTTCGCGCCCCGAAGACGGTAAGAAATCGCCATATATCGTCTTCCAGGCCGCCGCAATCTGCGAATATGGCCCCTTCACCGTGACCACGGCAATCTCACTCTCGGCCACTTCAATCCGCTCAGCCCCGTCCGGCACAGCGACACCCGCTTTCAACGTAGCCCCGGCATGGCTGCGCAGCTCTGCGGGCGGCGTCGCGGTCGGGTCATCATAATAAAAGCCAACAGTGTTTTCGATAATGTTCAGCAAACCGGCCCGCCCCATCAGCTCTCCCAAGCGGCGAAACCCGTCGCCAATCTCAGCATATGGCCCACGATGCGCCAGCGCCGCCACGGTAAACCCCGGCTGAACCCGTGTGGTAACATCAAACATAATAAACACTCCTTTTTCTTTTTTTTCATAATGTTATGAACTTTTCCGCTGCGTCGAACCTGCGCCGGGCTGTCACCAAATGCCTCCCGAAAACAGCGTGCAAAGCTCTGCACGTTGGAGTAGCCAACTGCGCGCGCAACCTGCGACACAGGGCGCACAGACATGGCCAGCAAGATCGCTGCCTCGTTCATCCGCGCGCGCCGCACCGCCTCGGCCGCCGTTTCACCGGTCATTGCAAAATAGACCCGATGAAAATGAAACCGCGAAAACGCCGCAACATCGGCCAGTTGATCAAGCGACAGGTCTTCGCCGAGATGCATGCGCATATGGTCTTCGACCCGGTCAATCCGTTTACCGTAGCTCATCTTGTTCCTTTTTTCGGCCAGCCCCCAACAAGATGCATATTACACAGCCCAAAATGACAAATCTTGCCCTGTTGCACTGGAGTGTCGCCACAATCACATGGCACGCCGTCACAATCACATTGGCACGCCGTCACAATCATATAGAATGGATTGGCAAGCAAAAACGGGAACGCATTCATGACCAATTACCTGGACTTCGAAAAGCCCTTGGCAGAAATCGAAGGCAAGGCAGAGGAGCTTCGCGCCCTGGCAAGGGAAAGCGCCGAGATGGATATTGAAAAAGAGGCCGCCGGCTTGGACCGTAAGGCTGCCGAACTGCTTGCCAACCTTTATCAGAACTTGACGCCGTGGCGCAAATGCCAGGTGGCCCGCCACCCTGATCGGCCACATTGCAAAGATTATATTGA
>JAESRD010000128.1 GCA_016764835.1 Paracoccaceae bacterium
ATCGGACGCAGACTTGCCTCTGGCCTGATCACGCTTTTTGGCATTGTGGTCGTGGCATTCTTTCTTGCCCGGCTCACCGGCAACCCAGCCCTTTTGTACCTTCCAGAAGGGGCGACAGAAGAAATGTTTGTCGAATTCAACCGTCAAAACGGCTATGATCGCCCGCTGATCGTCCAGTTCATTAGCTTTCTCGGCGATCTGCTGCGGCTCGACTTTGGCCGCTCTGCATCGCAACAGCGCCCCGCCGCGCAGGCCGCCCTAGAGGCCATGCCGCCGACATTTGTCATTGTCGCAATGGCGCTGTTTATTATGATGGCAATCAGCTTGGTCTTTGGCTCTATCGCCGCCCTTCACCCCTTTTCGCGCACAGACAAGACCATCACCTTCCTGTCGCTCGGCGTTAGCAGCGTGCCCGATTTCTGGCTTGGTCTGGTCGGCATTCTGGTCTTCGCGGTGCATTTGCGCTGGGTGCCGACATCTGGCCAAGGCAGCGCTGCGGCATGGATATTGCCGCTGATCACGCTCTCAATTCCGCCGTCTGGCACCATGATCCAAATCGTGCGCGGCGCTATGATCGAGGCGCTCGGGTCGGGCTATGTGCAAAACGCCCGCGCGCGCGGCTACGGCCTATCGCGGCTCGCGTTTCGCCATGCTCTGCGCAATGCTGCCCTGCCGATCATCACCGTCGCCGGCGACCGCGCTGCGCATCTGATCAACGGCACCATCATTATCAGCACCATTTTCGCCTGGCCCGGCATCGGCGCGGTGCTGATCCAAGCCGTCATCACCCGCGACTTTGCCCTGTTGCAGGCCTGCGTCTTTTTCACCGGTCTGGCAATCATCACGCTCAATCTGCTGATCGACATCGCTTATGCCTTCGTCGACCCAAGGGTGCGTGTATCATGAGCAACGCCACATCAAACACCACACCATCTGACGATATTTCGCGCCGTCAAAACCCCAAATGGGTGCGCCTGCGTCTGCTCTTAAAGATGCCGCTGCCGCTAACCGCTGCGATCATTCTAATCCTGCTGTTGATAGCAGCACTCTTTGTCGCGCCCTATCTGTTTGAACAGGCCAACCGCCAAAATCTGCGCTTGCGGTTCTATCCGCCGTTTCAAACCGAGCAGGGCTGGCTGTTTTGGTTAGGCGGCGATGCCCTTGGTCGCAGCATGGTGGCCGAACTGATCTACGGTGCCAGAACCTCGTTTCTGGTCGCCGGTTCCGCCGTTGGCGTGGCCGCCAGCCTCGGCTTTGCCATCGGGTTGGTCTCTGGCTATTTTGGCGGCTGGTTTGATGCCATCATCATGCGGCTGGCCGATATCATCGTCACCCTGCCTTCGTTGCTTATGGCGCTGGCCATCTTGTTCGTACTTGGCCCCAGTGTGTTCAACCTTATCTGCGTGCTCGCCGTGGCCCGGTTGCCGGTCTTTATGCGCACCGCGCGGGCCCAAACCCTCTCAATCCGAGAGTGGACCTTCGTCGAGGTTTCGCGCTCTATCGGGGCCAGCCCGGCGCGCATAATCTGGCGAGACATTCGCCCCCTCGTCGCCCCAACTATCCTGACAGTCGCCATGCTAGAGCTTGGCAACACCATGCTCGCCGTCGCGGGCCTCAGCTTTCTTGGCGTCGGCCTGCAACGGCCTGATATCGACTGGGGCACCATGGTTGCCGAAGGCCGGCAATATATGAACGTCGCGTGGTGGATCACCGTCTTCCCCGGCATTGCGATCTTGATCACCGCTTTATCGGCCAATATTTTGTCCAACTGGATGCGCGCCGTCGGCGACCCCAAACAAAGCGGCGCTCTGGTCGCCAAAGTTACGGGTGGGGGCAACTAATGGTCACTCCCCTGCTCGATATTCGCGATTTTAGCGTTACCTTTCCCTCGCTTGGTGGCGACATTCGCGCCGTGCGCGGTATCAATCTGCAACTGGGCGAAGGCGAAAGTGTCGCTGTACTTGGCGAAAGCGGCTCTGGCAAAAGTGTGACCTCGCGGGCCATTTTGGGCCTCATAGATGTGCCCCCCGCCCGGCTGGAGGGCAGCATTCTATTCGATGGCGTCGAAGTGCTGGGCCGCAGCGACAAAGAGCTGGCTGCCATTCGCGGCCGGGGCGTGTCGATGGTGTTTCAAGACGCGCTCGACGGGCTAAACCCGGTCTATACGGTCGGTGATCAGATCTCTGAATTGTTGCGCGTGCGGGCCCATATGTCGCGCAAAACGGCAAAAGCCGAGGCCATATCGTTGATGCAGCAAGTCGGTATCCCCGCCGCAGCGCAACGGGCCAAAGACTATCCGCATCAGTTTTCGGGCGGAATGCGCCAGCGTATCTGCATAGCTATGGCAGTGGCGCTAAAGCCGAAGCTGCTCATTGCTGATGAGCCAACAACCGCGCTTGATGTCACGGTACAGGCCGAGATTTTGCAGCTGATAGCCCGGCTTCAGCGCGAGGCTAATATGGCGCTGATCTTTGTCACCCATGACCTAGGCGTGGCCCATAACATCGCCGAAAACCTAATGGTGATGTATGCTGGCGTTGTCATGGAATTTGGCCCAACAAACGCTGTGTTTGGCGCCCCGGCCCACCCCTATACCCAAGCGCTCATGCGCTCGCATCCCAGCGAGGCGACACATTGGAGCGACCTGCAGCCCATCGCAGGCAGCCCGCCAGACAAGACCGAAAGGCTGGCTGGTTGCCCGTTTAGCCCGCGCTGCCCGCATTCAACCGACCGCTGCACCAAAGAAGAGCCCGCCCTGCGGCGCGGCCCGGCTGGCCACCAGGTCAGGTGTCATTTTGACTTGGATGCACAGATATGAGCGCGCCCACCACCAAAACCCCACCGCTGCTTCAGGTCGAAGGTTTGAGCAAGCATTTTGTCCTGCGCGGGCGCGGCGGCAACAAGACCTTAAGGGCCGTTGATGATATTAACTTCACGCTAGAACCATCTGAAACCATGGCCATTGTCGGCGAGTCCGGTTCAGGCAAATCGACCCTTGCGCGCAGCCTTTTGCGGCTCTTAGAGCCGACCAGCGGCACTGTGCATCTGCGTGGCCAAAGCCTTACCGATATGACGCATAAGCAGCTGCGCGAAGCGCGGCGCAGCATCCAGATGGTGTTTCAGGACCCCTACGCGTCGCTGCATCCGCGCCACACCGTTGCCGAGATCATATCAGAGCCTTGGCGGGTGCACCGCGGCATTTATCCGCAGGCCGATTATGCCAAGCAGGTCGATATTTTGCTGTCAAAGGTTGGCCTGTCGCCAAATTACGCGCCCGCCCATCCCTACCGGCTATCGGGCGGCGAACGGCAGCGCGTGGCAATCGCCCGCGCCTTGGCGCTGGCACCGCAAGTTCTCATTCTTGATGAACCAGTCTCAGCCCTCGACGTCTCAATTCAGGCGCAAGTCATCAAGCTCTTGATGCAGCTCCAGCTCGACATGCAAATCGGTTATCTATTCATCTCGCATGATTTGCCGTTGGTGCGGCTGGTCGCTGACAAGGTTGCCGTCATGTATATGGGCCGGTTTGTCGAGCAAGGGCCCGCCGACGAGGTATTTGCCGCGCCGCGCCACCCCTACACCAAGATGCTTTTGGCCGCCGTGCCAAACCGGCAAAACGCGCCGACAAATGAACCCGCGAGCGAGCCTACAAACCCGTTTGATATAGAAGCAGGCTGCGCTTTCGCCCCGCGTTGCCCCATGGCCCAAGACATTTGTCGCACCACTGCGCCAAACCGCCAAACTGGCCGGCTCGCAGCCCACAGCTTCACCTGCCATTTCTCCCAGTAAGCCCGACAAAAAGGAACGCCCCCGTGACCAGCCAACCATCAACCGAGATCAAAACGGTGCTTTGCACGGTGTCCTACCGGGCCCAACTGCACGCACAGCTTGCCAGCGCATTGGCCCCCGCCGAAGTGCTGTTTTGCGATGACAACGACACGGCGACGATTGCCAAGGCGCTGAAGCGCGCCGATGTTGCCATTTTGAAAGGTGATCTCGACCAGCGCCATCTTGATGCGCCGCATCTAAAATGGGTGCATTGCGACCATGCCGGGCTCAACAAATCTGCCCGCCCTGAAGTGTTTGAAAAAGGGCTGATTGTCACCGGCTCTGTCGGCCGCGCCGCTCAGGCTCTTGCGCAACATATCTTCTATTTTGCGCTCGGCATGGTCTATGACACGCCCGGCCTTGAGCAGATGAAAGCAAAGCGCCAGTGGCGCGGCGGCGTTAATTTTACTGACCGTCGCGGACTGATCGGCAAAACCATGGGCATCATTGGGCTTGGCTCAACCGGCCTTGCCACCGCCGAGCTGGCCAAGGCGTTTCAGATGCGGGTTCTGGCCTACCGCAAATCGGTCACGCCCTGCCCCGATGCCGTCGATACGCTCTTTTGTGCCGACCAAGGCGACACGATCGATGACATCCTCGCGCAGAGCGATCTGGTGGTTTTGTGCATTCGGCTAACCGATGAAACCTGCCACATGATCGGAGCGCCGCAATTTGCCCAAATGAAAGACAGCGCCTTTCTTATCAACATGGCGCGCGGCGCGGTTGTTGATGAGGCGGCCCTGGTCGACGCGCTTAACAGTGGCACAATCGCCGGTGCTGGCCTCGATGTGTTTGAGCAAGAACCGTTGCCCAGCACCGCGCCAATTTGGGGTGCCAAAAACGTCATGATCACCCCCCATGCCACCGCCGAAGTTCCCGATCTTCAGGCCAATTCACTGGCGATTATCTGCGATAATATTAGCCGCTACCGCCAAGAAAAACCGATGCGCAACCAGCTCAATCTTCAGGACGTTTATACAAAATGACTCAATTAAATCATATGCTTCGAGGCCAAGCCAGCGCCGAGATCGACCTATGCGATGGCTGGGAAGTTGCTCAATATGCGGACGGCGCGGCGACGGACGGATTGCCACAACCCGACGCGCCCACTTGGCTGGGCGCACAGGTGCCGGGGGCAGTGCAATATGACCTGATCCGCGCCAAAAAGCTGGCCAATCCCTTTGCCAGTGCCGCCGCCGTGCAGGCCGCAGAATGGGTGCATGACAATGATTGGCTGTTTCGCAAACAGTTTGACCTCACAGACCTCACAGCCACCCATCTCGATGTTGACGGTATTGATACTTTTGCCGACATTTGGCTCAATGGCCAGCTGATCGGGTGCACCGACAATGCCTATCGCGCTTATGCATTTGCTCTGCCACAGGGGTTGCTGCAGGCCACAGACAACACGCTGTTGGTTCATGTCAAAGCCCATAAACGCATGGTCGCCGATCTGGTCGACGAGGCCAAAGAACGGCTCGGCCCCTCGTTCAAATACAAGGGCCTGATCCGCCGCTATCAGCGCAGCTTCTTCGCCGGGTCCAGCTTGCTCAATCTCGGTGGCGAGGTTCTGGGCATTGGCATCTATAAGCCGCTGCGCCTGCTGACCGTGCCGCAAACCCGGATCACAGATGTCCATTGCTGGACCGAAAGCATCAGCGCAGATACGGCCACGCTGCTTGTGGCCATCCAATGCACTGGCGGGGCGACCACGGTTGTCGCCCGGTTAATAGACCCCGAAACCGGCACTGTGGTTGCAGAAGCTCGCGGCGATGGTCAGCTGTCGCTCAAAGTGGCCGGGCCAAAACTTTGGTGGCCGCGCGGTTACGGTGCTGCGTTTCCCTACCGACTTGAGGTCACCGTTGGGTCGGCAAAAGACAGCCGCATGGTTGGCATCCGCACCAGCCGGATCGAAACCAAACTGCCCAGCGGCCGTCCGACATTTCAGATCTACATCAATGATACGCCAATCCATTCGCGCGGGCATAACATCATCCCAATTGACTATATCAAGGTTCATGGCGACCCGGCCGAGCTCGACCGTTTGCTCGACCTGACCGTGGCCAGCAACGCCAATATCTTGCGCATTTGGGGCGGCGGAGCCATAGAACAAGACGCGTTCTTTGCCCGCTGCGACCGTGAAGGCATCATGCTTTGGCAAGATTTCTACCTGCATTCAAATACTTACCCAGATTATGCCGCCGGTTGGGTCGCCAATTACAGTGCTGAATGCGCCGAGCTGCTGATGCGCATCCGCAACCATGCCTCGATCGTTGTGGTCTGCGGCGGCAATGAACAATTTGAGGGCTGGCACGAATGGGGCTGGCCGGGGCAGATGGACCGTTTCTATGGCGAAAAACTGTTCACCGAAGTTGGCCAAGAGCTGGCCGATACGTTGGTGCCAGACCTGCCCTATATCATCAACTCGCCGCATGATGGCGCATGGTGCCAGTCGGCGGTGGCGGGCGATGTGCACAATTGGGGCAATTTCTACAATTCCACCAAAGACCCGCTTTTTGTTACCGAAACCTGCTGGTCGCAAGAAAGCTATTCGCGGGCCGAAACCCTCGAAAAATTCATGGATCTCGACTTTGATGAGTTTGCCGATACGGGCTGGCCAGAGCGCTGGAAAGCGCTGACCAAACGCGACCTTATCGCGCGCCTCCCCTATCTTGGCGGCCCCCAAGACTTCTCTTGTCTGCGCGCCTATATCAAAGAGCTAGAGATAGAACAGGCGCTGGCCGACCACCACGCGCTGACCAATCTACTCATGCGTTCGACCTCGCTGACCGGGCTGGTCTATTGGCCGCTCAACAAAGGCGGGCCGCTGTTTCAGTTTGGCGCGGTCGATTATGACGGCCATCCGCTGGCCAGTTTTTACGTGCTCAAACGCTTGTTCGCCGACCAAGTTGTCAGCATCTACCGTGATGTGGCCGATATTCGGATCGTTGCCGCAAACCGCACCCGCGCGGATTTTGATGGCATCTTGCAGGTCGATCACCTGACCGTCGATGGCGAGGTGCTGGAAAGCCGCGAAATGCCCGTGACCATTGCCGCGGGCGGTTGGGTCAGGGCGCTGGATATGCAAGGCAAATATGATGATATCGTCGACCGCACAGCCGAAGCGATCCGCGTGCGGTTGCTACGACAAGGCCAAGTTGTCTCCGAAGACGTGCTGTTCTTTTGCACGCTCAAAGAGGTGCAGGCGCATACGGCAGCCCCACAAGTTACAGCCAAGCAGGTTGCCAATGGCGAATGGGAGCTGACGGTGACAACCGCTAAATTGGCCAGCATGTTGATCGTCGATGGCAACCAAAAGTGGCTGTGTAGCGCCAATTATTGCCCGCTTATGCCCAACGAGACACGCAAGATCACAGTGCAACGGCTCGGCCCCAACAATGGTGCGCCCGATGTTATCACCGTGAGGCTACTCAACGGCGGCGACACGGTCACGGCGGTGTCGGGCTAACCGCTTCACAAGACGGTACTGGCCTCAGCGCACCCTGAGGCCAGTCGCTTCATCAAACAAAACAGTTCGTCTGAGATCAATATTCAGCCAGATTTTTTGGCGTAGCGAGAGGTCATGCCGCTCGCGGAAAACAGCCGTAATCAGCTTGGGCCCAAACCACGCATTAACCTGCGTCTCTGCACCCGTCGGCTCAATCACATTGAGAATGCAATCGAAGGCGCCTTCGGCCTCATCCGCTACAATATGCAGATGTTCAGGCCGAAAGCCGAAGACGATCCTTTGGCCCTGCGTCAGTGTTTGCGCATCCGGCAAGAGCAAGACGGGCCCATGATCGGAAGCCAGGACCGCCCGGCCCCGCTCAAAACCAACACTTCCGTGGATCAAGTTCATTGGCGGCGAGCCGATAAACCCGGCGACAAATAGCGATTCTGGCTGATCATAAAGCTCAAGCGGCGTCCCCAGCTGCTCTATCCGGCCGCCATTCATCACCACAATCTTGTCAGCCAATGTCATGGCTTCAATCTGATCATGGGTGACAAAAACGGTCGTTGTCGCCAAGCGCTGATGTAGCTCTTTGATCTCGGCGCGCATTTACACACGCAACTTGGCATCAAGGTTTGACAACGGCTCATCAAACAAAAACACCTGCGGATCGCGCACAATTGCCCGCCCCATTGCAACCCTTTGCCGCTGCCCGCCCGAAAGCTGTTTGGGGTAGCGATCAAGATAGTCGGTCAGGTCCAAAATCTTAGCAGATCTATGAACCCGATCGGCAATCGCTTCCTTGCTTTCACCAGCCAGCTTCAGCGCAAAGCCCATGTTTTTTGCCACCGTCATATGCGGGTAGAGCGCATAATCTTGAAACACCATGGCAATGTCGCGGTCTTTGGGCGCTACATTATTGATCAGCCGATCACCTATGCTAATCTCGCCGTCAGTTATATCTTCAAGCCCCGATATCATCCGCAATAGGGTTGATTTTCCGCAGCCAGATGGCCCAACCAGCGCCACAAATTGCCCGTCCTCAATATCGAGGCTCAGCCCATCAATGACCTGCAAGTTACCGTATGATTTTTGGACGTTTCTGATTTCAATTGCAGCCATGGAATTATCTCCTCAGGTGGTGGCGCTGATGAGCAAACGCCGCTCAGCCAGTGCCACTTCGTTTATTTTAAGGCCAAGCCCCGGCGTGTCGGTTAACTTAAACTTGCCGTCGCAATAATCTGGCGCTTGGTCAAAAACAGCCAGTTGGCGGCGCGATGGTTCGTTAAACTCAATCGGCCGAGTGGTGTGAATTTGTGTAGCAATAACATGTAGGTTAGCGGCCATGCCGATTACCGGTTGGGTCTGGTGCGGCACGATTTCAACGCCATGCGCATAGGCCAGCGCCAAGCATTGCATCATGCCAGTGATGCCGCCCATCTTTACGATATCTGGTTGCACCATGCGCAGCCCCGCTTCAATCAGCTGGGCGACACCTTGCAAAGTATAGGTCTGCTCACCGGCCGAAACAGTGATGTCGAGCTTTTGCGCAACTTCGCCCATTGCGGCAATATGGTAATGCTGCACTGGCTCTTCAAACCACTCAAAACCAAGCTCTTCAAGCGCCCGGCCCACGCGAATAGCGCCGCCAATCGAGTAGCCATTATTGGCGTCAAAGGCGAGACGGAAATCATCGCCAACCATCGCACGCACCGCCTTTGCCTTGGCAATATCCCCGGGGATATCCACGTCAAGCTGAGTCCGGTTGCCATCAAAACGCATTTTGACCAAGCTCGGTTTTTCGTTTTCAATCCGCGCCGCTATTACATCCAAAACCTGCTGCACAGTCCGCGCACCGTTATTGCCAACCGAGGCATAAAGCGGCAAATCGGTCTGCCACGCCCCGCCCAAAAGCTTGTATATTGGCAGACCCAAAGCGTGGCCCTTAATGTCCCAAAGGGCGATATCAATCGCCGCCAAAGCACCGGCAACAATACCCTCTGGCCCCATTTTGACCAGCCTGTGAAACTGACTGTCATAAAGAATACCAGTGTCAAACGGATCGGCCCCGATCAGCATCGGTGCAATCCGGTCAGCTATGAGCGCCAGCGTTTCGCGCCCGCCCATCATCGGCGACGCCTCGCCGTAGCCAACCAGCCCGCAATCGGTTGTTATGCGCAGCCAGGCGCTGCGCTGGTTGGGCGGCGCAGCGACTGTCCACGCCATTTGAAACGGCTCGACATTGGCTATTTTCATGTAAAGAAATCCTTGTCATCTGGGGCCAAATGCGCTGCCGCCTTGGCCACATTAAAACGAACCCCAAGCCCCGGCGTGTCTGGCACATGTACATGGCTGTTTTTAATGGTAAAATCATCTATCCCGTCGAGGATGTCATACCATAGCGGCTCATGCGCATCAGGGCATTCAAAAGCAATAAAATTGTCTGGTAGGGTGGCGCAAACTTGGGTCAGAACCGCCAGCCCAATTAGCCCGTTGCCGGTGCCATGTGGCGCTATCATAATGCCGTGCATATCGGCATATTCGGCTATCCATTTCAGCTCAGCTATTCCGCCAACATCCAATGGGTCGGGCCCGACAATATCGACTGCCCGCGTCTCGATCAGGTCTTTGAACCCGTGGCGCAAATAGATCTGTTCGCCCGTGTGGATAGGGATCGGTGAAGCTTGGCAAATATCGCGAAAAACATCAGCCCGAGTGTATGGTGCATAGTCGCCAGCCACCAGATCTTCTAGCCAGAGTATGTTATATTGCTCAATGGCGCGGGCGAAGCGCACTGCATCTTTGGGCGTGAATCCCGGCCCACAATCAAGCGCCAGCCCTATGTCGGGGCCAAGTTCGGCCCGCATGGCTGCGACGCAGGCAACAAGATGATCAAAGCCTTTGGCGGTCAACATGCCGCTCTCAATCGTGCCCGGATACGCATTTGTCTGCACCGTGCCATAATAGAAGTCGCTGATCTCGGCCTTCATCGGCCCATGAAACGCGACCGGCTGTTTGACGATGGTAAAGCCCTCAGGATAGCTGACAATAGCGGCGCAATTCGCGGCATAGTCGCGCGGCGAATAATCGGTCAGCGGCGGCCTTTTGGCGCCGTTATAGACCCGCACATCGTCGCGCACTTTACCGCCGAGCAGCTTATGCACCGGCAGCCCCGCTGCCTTGCCCGCCAAGTCCCAAAGGGCAACCTCAGTGGCACTGACCGCCGCACCCCAGGGTTTAAATGCCCCGCGCTGGCGGATTTTGCGCATGCAACGCTCTACATTTGTCGGGTCCATGCCGATAAGCACCTTGCGAAAGGCCAGTACCTGCTGCGCAATCGTCCCCTTGTGGTGCTCGGCTACGCCAATGCCATCAACCCCGTTTGACGCCACAATACGCACCACGCTGTGGCCGCCAATCATCGCACATTTTATTGCTTCTATCTGCAAACTCATCCCATGCTTTCGTTCTCTAAGGCCGCGCGCAACAGGCGGCTGGTGAAGTCAGCCAGAGTAGACGCGTCTGGACCACCAGCGGCAATCCATTTTGCAAAGAGCGGTTCGGGGATGCGGTTATCAGCGGCGAAACCCAGCGGGAACATTGGCGCTGGGGCTTTGACCTCGAAGTCAAACGGCTCATAGGGCAGCGCCAGTGGCGCAGGCAGGGCACGCGGCCGCGCCAGCAAAGTGCGCTGCGCATTGCCCGCATAAAACGCCAGCGCATCGGCCTGTGACAGGTCAAACTGAGCAAACCAAGCCGCGGCTTCTGCCGGCGTTTCGTCGCGCCAAAACAGGACCGGGACTTCGCTGCCCCACATTAGCCGCTGCGGCCCTACGGTCTCGATCAGCCCGTAAACCCAGTCGCGGGCTATGGCCGGGTCAAACAGTGTTTGGCGTGACAAGACCACGTGAAAACTTGGGTGAGAATAGAGCGCGCGCACAGCGCTGTTGGCGGTCAAAACATCCGCCCGCATGGGCCCAGCCATATGCGGGCTAACCACAATGCTTTCTGGGTAAGCATCTAGGAAATCTACCAATTTACCGGCAACATTGGCCAAAGCATCACGACCAACAACCAGTGGCACGGCGCCGCGTTGGCCAAGCGTCTCTAGCGCGGCGGGCACTTCTAAAATCCTATCAGTACTAATCCGCGCGCCAGAAAACCCGGCATCAATCTGCGCGTGCAGCCCGGTCACAACCTCTGCCTCCGAGCTGCCCAACGGCAGGCCATAAGCCACAAACTTATCGGGGTGCTCTATGATCCCGCGGTGTACCTCGTTCAGGTCGGGGCAGGTTTCAAACGGGCAAATCAACGCCGAAGATATGCCAAACCGGCCCATTACCGATAGGGCTGTTTCAACGGTCTGAAACCGTGGTTGTCCAATATGGGCATAGCCATCTACGAGGGGAATATTGGTCATTATTTTACTGCTCCTGCGGTCAGGCCGCTGCCGATATACCGCTGTGCGGCAAAGAAAAGGACGATGACCGGCAGGCTCACCAAAACTGAGCCGCCCATCAGCTGGTTCCACGCTACTGAATCGCCGTTAAGCAAGCTGTAGAGGGCGACTTGCGCCGTTTGATATTGCGGTTTTTGCAGCAATACCTGTGCAAACAAAAACTCATTCCAGGCGGCGGTGAAGGTGAAGATTGTCGCCGCCGCGATGCCCGGGGCGGCCAGTGGCAAGGTCACATAAATGATCGATTGAAGCCGATTGCAGCCATCAATTCGGGCGGAGTCTTCGAGCGAGGCCGGGATAGTGGCGAAGTATGAGCGCAACATCCAAGTGGCAAAGGGGATGCCGAATATCTGGTAGGAAATGATCAGGCCGAAGAAGGTGTCTAGTATCCCAAGCCATTGAAACATCAGGTAAATTGGGATGAACATAAGAATGCCGGGAAAAACATAGCAGCCAAAGATCAGCCCCGAAAACGCCTCTCGGCCACGAAAGCGCAACCGGGTTAGTGCATAGGCGGCAAATATGCCGATGATCACGGAAACCAGCGTTGACCCTACCGCAGCAATCAGACTGTTGCCCATGGTCGCCACAAATGGTGCGCGGGTGCCGTGTGGGGTCATCAAAGCCACATAGGCGTCAAGTGTTGGCGCTTGCGGATAAAATGTTGGGTTGCGCTGGTAGATTTCGCTGTTCGGTTTGAACGATGTGATCACCATCCAATAAACCGGAAAAGCCACCGACAAGCCGACCAAGGACATGAAGCCAATCTTGAGCGTCCTGAGACCCCAACTTTGCGACGTTCGCGCCATTATTCCATCTCCTCGCGCTTGCGCATAACCCGCATTAAAAAGACGATCATGGCGATGATGAATGGCAATGTGATAACAGCCACCGACGCCGCGCGACCGAGGTTGCCGTAGCCCTTAAACGCTTCGTCATAAGTATAGATCGGCACGGTGGTGGTTATGTCACTCGGCCCGCCGCCGGTAAGCACAAAAATTGTGGTGAAGCTGTTCGTCGTCCATATGGTTGAGAGCAACGTGGTCACCAGCAGCACCGGCATGATTGAGGGCAAGGTAATGTACCAAAACTTGTGCCAAGCATTGGCCCCGTCCAGCTCTGCTGCTTCATAAAGCTTGCCGTCTACCGTCTGCAAAGCGGCCAGCAATGTGAGCGTAAAGAACGGAAAACCGCGCCAGATGTTGATCGCCGTGACGGTTGGCAAGGCCCAATCGCGGTCGGACAAAAAGTAGATGTTTGTCGTCACAAGGCCGAGTTTGCGCAAGATAGAGTTTAGCGCGCCGACATTGCCATCCAGCATCCAAACCCATGAAAGAATTGCCGAAATTTCGGGCAAGGCCCATGGGATAAGCACCGCGACCCGCGCCAATCCGCGGCCCGGAAACTCAGCCGTGAGAGCCAAGGCGACGGACATGCCTATCACGATTTTAAAGGCGATTGAGAAAACCACAAAGACGACCGTGTTGCCCACAGCCGTGGCAAATTTTGGGTCGGTCAGTGTCGCCACATAATTATGCAGCCCAACATAGCTGGCCTCGCCACCAATGGGCTTGTCGTAAAAGCTCAAAATACAGGCCTGTACGAACGGGATCAGTAGAATAAAGCCGAGCACCAAGATTGCCGGCATCAAAAACGCATAGCCCGTTAAGGTCTCGTTACGCTTTGCAATTTTGCGCAGATCCCCGCTAGAAACGGCCGGTGCCAAATGTGATTTTTGTGATGTAGCACTTCGCATTGCGGCCTCAGCTCTGGGGCTGGCGAGCCAGCAATAAGGGCACCTGCCCGCTAGCATAACCAGCGGGCAGATTAGTCAGTATGGGAGGTTTACTGATATTTGGCAGTTACGGCGTCGCCATCCGCGGCAAAGAGTTTGAGCGATTCTTCTGCGCTCATTCCGTCGACCAAGACGCGGTGCAACATGTCTTGGAAATAGGGCGAATTATTCGACACCAACTCACCATATTGCGGTGTATTTGGCCCCGGCGATGTGAGCGGCCGGGCATGTGGCACAATGTTTTCAACAATGCTGCCTACAATCGGATCGTTCTGGAAATAGTCGATCAGGGTAAGCTCTTCGCGTACTGGCATAGCCTGCCCGCTACCAGCCTCAAGAAGCGGTGCCATATTTTCTGGCTCCAACATCTTTTCAATGAACTGGCCAGCCAGCTCGGCATTGGGCGAGTTATGCGCAATGTTGAGACAAAAGCCGATTGTTGTCGCGGCGGGTGAACCATTGGCCGTTGCCGAGGGCCACGGGCCAAACCGGGTCACTTCGGCAAGGTCAGGCCGGTCACGATTAAGCGCTGCAAACAGCGAGCCGGTATTGCAAACGATGGCTGAAAGCCCGGTCAGATAGGCATTATTATTGCCGATACCGCCCCAGTTTAGCGAATCTTGCGGGGTCAAACCTTCTTCAAAGAACCGCAGATAGGCCTTGAGCCCGGCAAGGTTTTCTTCGGTCTCAACCGTTAATTCGCCAGCAGCATTTTGCCATGCGCCGCCATGTAGCCACGGGAAGGCAACCATATGGCCGTCCATATCGGCCTGCCCATATGGCATACCAGCGCCATAAATCCCTTCAGCCGGGTTATGCACCGCACGGGCGGCTTCCATCAAATCTTCCAGCGTGGCTGGCGGTGTGGTGATGCCTATTTTGTCAAAAAGATCGGTACGGTAATGCACCATCCAAGGACGCGTAAAAAACGGCACGCCAAATATATTGCCGGTTGGACCTTTGACAAATTCTTCAATGCCCGCAGTCCAGCCACCATTTGTGCCGCGCATACGCTCGACGACTTCAGCTGCAATAGGATGTAACTTCCCCAGCCCATCAAGACGCGCAGAATCTGCGGTTGTGCCCTGAATAATATCGGGCAGCGTGTCTGACTCGAGCGCCGTATTGCGCCGAGCCCGGCCAACATCATTGTCAGGCGTCAGCTCTACTTCGACGTTAATCTCCATCTCGGCCGCGACCTTTTGGATCATAACCGGAAGATAGTCGTTCCAAGCGGGCACATAATCTTCGCCCATCCAGATACGCAACGTCGGCGCGCTTTGCGCCGCTGCGGGCAGTGTTTGGGTCGCAGATACAAATCCAGCAAAGGCCGCAGACTTGCCAGCCAGATGCAAAACATCGCGCCGCGACACGAGACTTTCATAAAGCGGTGAAGTAGTTTTTTTCATTGTTTGGTCCTCCCAATATCCTTTTGGTAGTATGATTGAATTTTTCAATCAAGCCCCAGTTTGCATTTTTTGTGAGTAAAATATGATTTTAGTGACTCACCGCATCGATGGGATTGCAATCCATATCTGTTTCATCATATGAATGAGCCACCCGTAGTAATGATAAAATTGGCGACTGGAGGGGCTGTGCCCACAACAAATGCTGCAAAACGCGTGAACACCGATTTTAAGTTGGTCCGCCTCGGATTTGGCGGCGCGGCGATTGGCCTGACAGATTATGTCGAGCAATTTAATGCCGGGTCTTCGCAGAACCGCGCAATTTCAATCGGCGCGATCAGGCAAGCCGCCGCTGGTGGCATCAACTATTTTGACACGGCCCCGGGCTATGGCAACGGCCTGTCAGAAACGCTGATGGGCGAGGCATTAAGACAGGTAGAGACACCGTTCTTTTTGGCCAGCAAAGCCCATCTCGGCCCAGCCGGAAGCATTCGCCAAAGCTTAGAAAACAGCCTCGAACGGCTGCAAAGAGACCAAATAGATTTATTGCAGATCCATGGGTCGAGCTACTCAGCCGAGCAAGTTGAGCACATCTTAAAGCCAGGCGGCGTCTTGGCAGAGATGCAGCAGCTGCGAGATGAGGGGCTAATCCGCTATATTGGTTTCACATCTGAAGACAATAATGATGCCGTCTATCAGCTGATAAATACCGGTGAGTTTGACGCGATCCAACTCGCCTATAACCTGTTATTGCAGCACCCGTATGAGCCGACCCGCCCGTTTGGCAGCCTGTTTGAGGCCAGTAAACGCGGCATGCTCACTGTGACCATGCGCACAGCAACGTCGGGCATTTTCCAAAAATGGATGCAGCTCGTTCATCCCAGTAATTCGTTTGACTATACAGAGAGTTTGCTTCAGTTCGTCTTGTCGAATAAGCTGGTCGACGTCGCTCTTGTCGGCATGCGAACTGAGGCTGTCGTGCAATCTTGTCTTTCCGTGTTAAACGATAGAGCAGGTCGCTTGGACATTGATGCCCTGTGGGACCGATACGATATCTGAGTGATAACGCCAAAGTGGCGGTGATATGTGCGGTCTGGATAGTAAATGACGAAGTTAATTGAAGCGCAGGCCAAGGTTCTTGCCGATGAACCTGTAGATATTTACGCGGCCTATCCGTTTGATGAGTTTGTTCATAAACATGGCACAACCAAGCGGCGCGGCATTTTCGGATATTTTGTCCATTATTTTGGCCGGCTTATTGTCGGCGGCGACTATGCCGAAGGCGCAACTTTGCCAAACGAGCCCGATCTTGTTGCAAAATACGGCATTTCGCGCACTGTCATTCGCGAGGCAATGAAATGTCTGGCTGGCAAAGGTTTGGTCAAAATCAGAACCAGAATTGGCACGAGCGTTCGCCCGCGAAAAAGCTGGCACCATCTCGATCCTGATGTCGTCGTTTGGTATTACGAGACCGGACCATCGCTCGAAATTATGCGCTCAATCAAAGACTTGCGTATCGTTCTCGAACCGGCAGCGGCAGTGCGCGCCGTTGAGCGCGCCTCATCAGCCGACATAGCCGATATCCGCGATGCCTTTACCATAATGGAAAACTCGATCGGCGATCACGAAGCAAATGCCGATGCCGATCTCGCCTTTCACACCGCCATATTCTCAGCGACAAAGAACATGATCTATTCCCAGCTGATAGATCTGATTGCCGTCGCCATTTACGCCAACCGCGTAATTTCGACCCCTGAAGCCGTGGTTGAAGGTCAAAAAAGGTCATTGCCCTATCACCGTGATGTTTTGGTCGCGATCGAGGCGCGTAATGCGACTGAAGCGGCGGCGGCGTCTCAGCGTTTGGTCGAGTCTTGGCGCAACGAAATGTATGACTTTTAGCGAACGCGCAGCATCGTATCCGGAAATGGACCGGCCGCATCAGCGGTACCGAATCCAGCGAAGGTTGGTTGTATCTCGCTGTGGCTTTGCCTTCATTCTCGGCGCGTCGCGGGCAAGACCGTCAACAAACGTATAAAGCGCTACCCAGCGAGGCGGGCGGTGGAGATGGCCATCTTCGAATACACTAACAACTATCTACCAATCAGCCCTGGACGAAAATTGTAGCGCCGTTGTCTTACGCAAGACAGCCTAAGCGGGCTTTTGGGGCGGCACGAAAGCGCGACAAGTCCATTTGTCGTTAGCCGCGCCAAAGCCTGTCGCCGCCAATCTGCGCCTCATAGGTCAGATAGCCCGGCGATGGCAGCGGCTTATACGCGGCTTCCAACGCGGTGATCTCATCACCGCTGAGCACCAGATTAACGGCGGCCACAGCATCGGTAATATGCGCCGGTTTGGTCGCGCCAATAATCGGCGATGTCATCTCAGGTTTCGACAGAACCCAAGCCATTGCAACCTGCGCCATGACAACGCCGCGCGCTTTGGCAATCTTTTCAACCGTATCGACAATCGCTTTCGCCGGGGCCGCGTCATTGTCATACATGTGTTTGTTGTAAAGATCGGTGGTGTTGCGCTTTGTGCTCTGGCCCCATGGCCGGGTCAGCATTCCGCCGCCCAACGGGCCCCATGGCATCACGGCCACGCCCTGATCCGCACAGAGCGGCAGCATTTCGCGCTCTTCCTCGCGCATGGCCAAATGCACTTCGCTTTGCATCGAGACAAACCGCGCCCAGCCATTGAGTTGCGAGGTATATAGCGCCTTTGAAAACTGCCAAGCATACATCGAAGAGGCGCCGATATAGCGCACTTTGCCGGCTTTAACTACGTCGTTGAGCGCCTCCAAAGTTTCTTCGATCGGGGTGAAATAATCCCAGCGATGTATTTGATAAAGATCGACATAATCGGTTTTCAGCCGCTGCAGGCTATTGTCAATCTCAGCAAATATCGCCTTGCGGCTGAGCCCAGCTCCATTTGGTCCGTCTGACATACGGTTAAACAGTTTGGTCGCCAAAACGTAGCTGTCGCGCGGGCCAAGCTCGCGCAGTAATTCTCCCCGGATATCGAACGCGAAAGCTATGCGGGTCGTAGGCGCGGCCGATGCCCGACTGCAAGATCAGCTGGTCGGGTAGATCCCAGCGCACATGGTTTTCAACCAACATCGTTGAGCGCACCGAACGGGTCGCATCGCCCTTGGTCATAATGACATCAGAGCGCACGCTAATATTGCGCGGCACAGGCACGCCGCGCAGCGCACTAAAGAGTGTTTCCACCGCAACCAGCCCCATTGAGGGCGGGTAGTCAACCGCGACCATGCGCACGTTGTTTTGCAGCGCCAGTTTATAAACTTCATTGAGGTCGCCGCCCGTATGCGGCGGTATATCTTCGCCGTGGTAGCCAGCGCCCAGATAGGCGCGCAACGACCCGGCCCCTTGCAAGCCGCTATCCGACCAAACCCCGTCAAACGGTTGCGCCCCGGCTGCCAGATAGCCTGAGACACAGGCCTCGGCGGCTTCAGACCGCCAGTCTGTCCAATAGCTGGCGGCGATATGGATGTCAGGAAATGTAGCAAATACTGCCCTAGCCGCGGCCAACCGCGCCACTGCAGGCCCGGCTCCGCGCTGGCCCGGCAACAACAAAATATGGCCCCGACCCTTAAGCGTTTCAGCCAGCCACAGCGCTGTTGTATGGCCGATCAAGTGATCGGAACTGTTGACAAAACTATGATAGGGAAGTGCGGCATCACTCCCCCGATCGACAAGCACCACACGGATGCCAGTCTCTATTGCATTCGCAATTTCGACCGCAATTTCAGGCGCATTAGCGGCGCTAACAAGTAGCCCGTCCACACCGTCATTAACCAACGCACGTATCTGGGCGCTTTGCAGCACCGCATCATCCTCAGCATGGCGAATTGCCAGCCGATCTATCGCGTCGCCCAGCCCACCTGCCCCGTATTCTATCGCATGTACAAGTGCTGTGCGCCACGCATTGCCCAGTGAAGCATTTGAAAACCCAATATAATAGCGCCGTCGGCTGGCCGCAGCACCAGACCGTAGCACGAGCGCCGGTGCCCGCGCCACAAACCCGGCACTCACCTGTGGAAACCCAGCCCGCACCGATATGTCGCGTACGCTCCGCCGCTGAAAATCTACCTGAACTTGTTTGGCATATGCCGTGCTCAAAACCGAGGCCTGCGCGCCAACAGCTACCTTGCCCCGCGCGAGGGCAACAAGCCCGTTTTGGGCCAGCACTTTGCCTACGCGGTACAGACTTGTGCGCGCCATCCCCGTGGCTTGCAGCGCCTCCTTGGTGCTGAGCGTGCCGGTTTTGTCCTTGGCCAACACGCTGAGCAAAGCAATCGCGCCATCAACCCCGTTTTGACGGAATTCTCCCATTACCCATCCTTTGATAATACCTGTCAGTGCAATATTTGTTCCAAATTCCGGCTTTTAACGGTCAGCTATGTTGGCCGTGCTGTCAAAGCCAAAATAGACTTAGGCCTACTTCAACGGCTGTTTTGGATATTTCCGTTCGGCTTATGCCTGAACAAGATGCGACTATTTGGGGCGCTATCAACGACAAAACCAATCAGGACAAATTTTGATCAAAGGTACCGGATCAAAACCGACGCCCGTAGCACCGCCCAAAGGGTGAGCGATGCCGAAGGCAATCTTTGTGTGCCCCGCATGGTCGAGGCCCGTTGCCACCTGTCTTTTTGCCGACTGAGTTGGTTGTCCACTAATTTGGCCGGCACATTTTTTGTGGTAATTATACCGAAGACGCCGCCCTGCCAAACGCGCCCGAATTTTTGCAAAATGCAGTATTTCGCGCTCTACCATCTAGTGAGCCCAATGCAGATGCCGATCACGGCCTTCACACATCGATATTCTTAGCAATAAAGAAACCTATTTAATCGCATGCAATCAACCTGACCGCGACCGCCACCTTTGCTGGCAGAGTTACTCCCCCCCGAAGCCTTGGCCAAAAGAGGAAAATGAACTTTGTCCAATCAGCGTGATGTTTTACCGACGATCGAAGCCAGCTAAGCGGCCCAAGCATCTGTCGCTTAAAAGCTGCTGGTCGAGTCGTCACCCGACGAATTGTATGATTTTTCATCAGCCTGATTAGAATCTACGCTATTTATGCATTTGGCATCAGAGCTGAACATCAGCGGTTAAGTTAACCCCAAATACTACAAAAATACGCGCCGAAGATACCATCGTAAGCACGATGCATTTGTGCTTACGTTTAGCTTAGTATTTGCGTGGTTTTGAAGACTTACGGGCCAAATGCGGCAAAATTTTTTGCCACTTGTTTTCGGTGAAAATCATCTGACCAATTTTAGCTGGCGGCACCCAAAATTCAGACCTGCATAGCAAACTTTATTGCCACCATCTTTGCGAAACACCAAGAATTTGGTTGATTTCTTGCTTTCTTTTTAGGATGATTTTATTCTTACAGGGAAAATCTCCGGGGGGACCAGTGCGCTCGGGGCAAAAAGCAGGATGTAAAATCTCTGCTATCAAGGAGACTTTAAATGAAAACCAAATATATTTTGACCGCAGCTGCTTTTGCGCTTAGCTCGGTTTGCTTTACTGGCGTTGCTTTTGCAGAAGCTGAATCAGACGAACCCATTATTATCGTCCAAAACAACTGGACCAGCCAGCTTGTCCTTTCCAATGTTGTCGGTCAACTGCTCGAAAGTCAGGGCTATACAGTCGAATATGTCCCGTCTGACAGCCAGTTACAGTTTAGCGCGATCACAAATGGCGACATGCATTTCCAAATCGAAGTTTGGGAAGGCTCAATGAAAACGGCCTTTGAAAATGCTGTAGAAGACGGCATGATCGACGCCGGCACCCATGAAGCAGTCACACGCGAAGAATGGTGGATCCCGAATTATGTTCTGGATGTCTGCCCTGAAGCCGGCAATTGGGAAGGCCTGAATGCTTGCGCTGACATTTTCAAGACAGCTGAAACCGCGCCAATGGGTCGCTTTGTTGGCCCGCCTGCCGACTGGGGCAAGAACTATGCCGGTCGCATCGAAGCCCTGCAAATGGACTTTATCGCCATCAATGTGGGCCAAGCAGCGACGCTTTGGGCTGAACTGCAATCCGCATATGACCGCGAAGAGCCGATCGTTTTGTTCAACTGGACGCCCAACTTTATCGAAAGCAAATTTGAGGGCATCTTCGTTGATTTCCCAGAGCCAGAAGCGGCTTGCTTTGAAGATCCTTCTTGGGGTCCGAACCCTGACGCGGTTGACGATTGTGGCGCGCCCTCCTCTGCTTGGCTGAAGAAAGCCATGTGGTCTGGTGTTGCAGAAGAATGGCCTGGTGCTGCGCAAATCATGACCAATATCGACTTCAACAATGCACAGATCGCCCGCGCAGCCCTGTTGGTTGACGTTGACGGGATGGAGCCAGAAGATGCCGCTGCATTGTGGATCGAAGAGAACCAAGAGCTGGTTACGGCTTGGCTAAATTAATCTGACGCGGATGAACGCAAGTCAGTTAAACTAAGAAAGGGCCGGATGCCTACCAAAGGTGTCCGGCCCATAATAAAATAAAATTGAGGGTGGGTGAATGACATCGGAAGTCAAAATTAAGTGCCGAAATCTGTGGAAACTTTTTGGCTCTGCCCCAGAATCCTTCATGCGCGAGCACGACAATAACCCAAGCCCAGAGACCATAGAAAAAGCAGGCTACATTGGTGCTGTCCAAGATGTATCCTTTGATGTTCATGCTGGCGAAATCCTCATGATCATGGGCCTGTCAGGGTCGGGAAAATCAACCCTGATCCGCTGTATAACCCGCCTAAATGACCCCACTTTCGGCAGCATGGAATATGACGGAGACGACCTGCTAAAGGCCACGCCCGAAGAGCTGATCGAAATCAGGCGTCACAAAATGGGCATGGTTTTCCAAAATTTTGGCCTGCTGCCAAACCGAGATGTATTGTCCAATATCGCCTTTCCGCTGGAAGTACGCGGCATGCCCAAGGCAGAACGCGAGGCCAAAGCCCGCGAGATGATTGAGCTGGTCAGCCTTACTGGCCGCGAAGCATATTTTCCGCGCGAACTGTCGGGTGGACAGCAACAGCGCGTCGGCATTGCCCGGTCCTTGGCCGTCGAGCCCGATGTTTGGTTTCTCGATGAACCGTTTTCTGCGCTTGATCCTCTGATCCGCGCTGAGATGCAGGACGAGTTCTTGCGTCTGCAAAAAAAGCTCAAAAAGACCATCGTCTTTATTACGCATGATTTTGAGGAGGCCGTGAAACTCGGTGACCGGATCGGTATCATGAAAGACGGCCGCATGGTGCAGATGGATACGCCCGAGCAGATCGTGCTGCACCCTGCCACCGATTACGTGGCCGAGTTTGCGCGCAATGCCCCACATGAGCGTATCGTGACTGTCCGCGCTATTATGTCCGATACAACCGTCACCGGTGATAACCCAATTGATGCCCATGCGCTGATCGGCGCGGTCGCCAAGCGGGTTTTGACGGCTGAGGCCCCGATCCCGGTTGAACATGACGGCCAGATCATCGGATCAATTGATCGAACCGCGATGCTAAACGGCCTGTTTGGCGATGACGCGTAATGGGCAAATCAACACTCAAAGATCTTCTAGAACGCACCCCATTATGGCAACAATTCGTGGCCATAGCCCTCGTCGGAATTGCCATGTTCTTTTCATGGGATGGGTTTCTGCGTCTGCCATCTGATCTGATCATCCCAATGAAACAGTGGATCACCCAGTTCTTTAACTGGTTGGGCAATGACGCGGCAATCGGCGAGTATAAGTTCAAGCAATTCACCCGCTCTTTTGCGCTCGTGCTGAAGCAACCCCTGCTATGGGCAGAATATTTCCTCTATCGTGGCTATCGTCCGTTAGATTTGCCGCCCGTGCCGTGGATCACGCTTATCCTAGCTGGCGGCATATTTGGTCATTGGATATCTGGCTGGCGGCTCGCGCTGTTTACCATGGGCTGCATGCTCTATTTGGCCGTCTTTGGCCTGTGGCGCGACTCCATGCGCACCCTTTCGATCGTCGTTATCTCGGTGCCTTTTGCTGTGTTGATCGGCTTGTGGTTGGGCATCTGGGTCACCCGGTCCAAACGCGCGGCGTCCATCATCACGCCAATGTTTGATCTGATGCAAGCAACACCGCATATGGCCTACCTTGTGCCGGTGGTGATCTTGTTTGGTTTTGGCCAGGTGCCGGCGATGATTGCCACCGTGATTTTTGCCATGCCGCCCATGGCGCGGTGCACCATTTTGGGTATTCAAACCGTCCCACCAGAGATCATCGAATCCGGTCAAATGTCCGGCTGTACCCCGCGGCAGTTGCTGTGGAAGGTGCAAATCCCTGCGGGCAAACGCATCTTGATGTTGGGGGTCAACCAAGTGGTCATGCAGACGCTGGCAATGGCGGTGATCGCTTCGCTGGTTGGCGCAACAGGGCTCGGCCAAAAACTGCTGAACTCACTGCAACAGTTGAAACTCGGCGCTGCAGTTGAGCAGGGTCTGGCGATTGTGCTAATCGCCGTCGTGCTCGACCGGCTGACACAGGCCTATGCCAACCGCACTAATAATTACTCCCCGCCCGAGCCCAATTTGATGAAGCGCCACAAGCACCTAGTAGCCTTTGGTGCGATGATCGTGGTCACGTTTATTTTGGCATGGATGTTCGAAGAGGCTTCGGTTCTGCCACGTAGCATGACCTTCACTTTTGGCACCCAGCTTGACACAGCTGTGCGTTGGTTTTCGGCCAATGCTTATGCCTATATCCAGCCGGTACGTGATTTTCTGACACTCTATGTGCTGCTGCCTGTGCGCAACTTCTTCCTAATTGTACCATGGCCGGTGGTTGTCCTCATGGTCGGCGCGGCGGGCCTGCGTCTGGGCGGCAAGAGCGTCGCAATCCAGTGTATGTCATTGGTAATGATGATCGTCCTCTTCGGCTTTTGGGTGCCCGCTGTGCTCACTGTCTATCTGGTGTTCTCCGCCGTGATCATCTGCATCATGATTGGCGTGCCAATTGGCATTTGGGCGTCGCGCAGCGACCGGGTCGCAACCGTGGTCCTCGGTATCTGTGATACGCTGCAAACCTTCCCGTCATTCATCTATCTGATCCCCGTGATCATGCTGCTCAAGGTTGGCGATCTGTCCAACATCGTCGCTATCCTCGCCTATGCCACGGTGCCGGCAATCCGCTATACCTATCTCGGGCTAAAGGGCGTGCCGACCGTCACGGTAGAGGCCGCAATAGCCAATGGCTGCACCCCGCGCCAACGGTTGCTCAAGGTAGAATTGCCGCTGGCCCTGCCAGAAATCATGCTCGGCATTAACCAGACCATTATGATGGCGCTGGCGATGGTGGCGATTACAGCGCTGATTGGCAGCCGTGATCTGGGGCAAGAAATCTACCGCGCCCTGCCGACCGCAGATACCGGCAGAGGTGTTCTGGCTGGTCTGGCAATTGCGGCAATTGGCATAATCGCAGATCGTCTGATCCAAGCTTGGGCGGCACAACGCAAAAAGCTGTTGGGGGTGGCGAGCTAGGTCTCGCCGCCTGTTTTCCCCCGACATTATGCAATGCACAATCTTTTCCAACATGGTGTCAGTTTCAGTGCTCAAATGTCCGATTTGAAAGAGACGCCGCGCATTTTCTAAGGCAAGATTTCTTTCAAAGGAGCTTACCTTCGTATGCGCTATTCCGGTTTTCGTGTCATCAAAGAGGCCCTAACGGGGCACAAGGGTTGGGGCCCCGTTTGGCGTGACCCAGAGCCTCAGCCCGATTATGACATCATTATAATTGGTGGTGGCGGGCATGGGCTTGCAACCGCCTATTACCTGGCCAAAGAATTTGGCGAATGCCGCGTGGCTGTGCTCGAAAAGGGCTGGATCGGCGGCGGTAATGTCGGGCGCAACACCACCATTATTCGCTCCAACTATCTGCTCGACGGCAACGAGCCCTTCTACGAATTTTCGCTTAAACTATGGGAAAAAATCGAACAAGATTTCAACTATAACGCCATGGTCAGCCAACGCGGCATTATGAACTTGATCCATTCTGATGCGCAGCGCGATGCTTTTATCCGGCGCGGCAATGGCATGATCCTCAACGGCGCCGATGCTGAATATCTCGACGCAGACCAGATCCGCGCCGAATACCCGTTTCTTAAATTTGACGATGCGCGTTTTCCCATCAAAGGTGGCCTGGCTCAGCGGCGCAGCGGCACAGTGCGCCACGACGCGGTCGCATGGGGCTATGCCCGCGGCGCCGATCAACGCGGCGTCGATATCATCCAAAACTGCGAAGTTACCGGCTTTCGCATCGAAGGCGGCAAGTGTCTTGGTGTCGAAACATCGCGCGGCTATATTGGCGCTAAAAAGGTTGCTTGCGCCGTTGCTGGCTCCTCTGGCCGCCTTATGGCGCATGCTAATATGCGCCTGCCGATCGAGACACATGTGCTGCAAGCTTTCGTCTCCGAAGGGCTCAAACCGCTGCTGCCGGGTGTCATCACATTTGGCGCAGGCCACTTTTATGTCAGCCAATCTGACAAAGGCGGCCTTGTTTTTGGCGGCGACCTTGATGGCTATAATTCCTATGCTCAGCGCGGCAATTTGCCGGTGGTCGAGGATGTCTGCGAGGGCGGCATGGCGATCATGCCGATGATCGGACGGGCGCGGCTTTTGCGCATGTGGGGCGGGTTGATGGACATGTCGATGGATGGGTCTCCGTTTATCGACAAGACCCATATCGACGGGCTCTATTTCAATGGCGGCTGGTGTTATGGCGGCTTCAAAGCGACCCCGGCCAGCGGGTTTTGTTACGCGCATCTTCTGGCCACCGAGCGCCCACACGAAACGGCGACAGCTTTCCGGTTCGGTCGCTTCGAAAAGGGGCTGCTGATTGACGAAAAGGGTGTGGGTAACCACCCAAACTTGCATTGAGGCCTA
>JAESRD010000129.1 GCA_016764835.1 Paracoccaceae bacterium
AGACATGGCCCTGCGCGCGCTTGATGCAGCCCCTACCGGTGAGCGCGTTGCCGCGCCGCGATTGCAGGCTTTGCAAAACATCGCCCTGTTGCATGGCCGCGAGATAATGGTTGAGACCATTGGCACCGGCGTTTCGCCCGCTTTGGTGCTGGCAGTGATCTCTGTTGAAAGTGCGGGCAATGCTGATGCTGTCAGCGGGGCAGGGGCGCAGGGGCTGATGCAGCTAATGCCCGCCACGGCTGAGCGCTTTGGTGTGACCGACCGTAGCAACGCTTTGCAGAACATTCGCGGCGGCACGGCCTATCTAGATTGGCTGCTTGGCCATTTTGACGGTGACCCGATTTTGGCGATTGCGGCATATAATTCTGGGGAGGGCGCTGTGCGCACCAATGGCGGCGTGCCGCCCTTTGCAGAAACCCGCGCTTATGTGCCCAAAGTGCTGGCCGCTTGGGCCGTGGCGCGGGGCCTGTGCCAAACCCCGCCCGAGCTGATATCAGATGGTTGTGTGTTTGCCGCCAACAACCTTTAGCGCGGTGCAGGCGGCGACACTCAATATTGGCGGTCTCTATACTATAGTACTGTCGCCTCGGTCGCGGCGCGCAGATCGGCCTCAGTTACACCGTCGGCCAGCTCAACAATCTTGAGCCCGCTGGGCACGACATCAAGCACGCCCAAATTGGTAATAATCCGATCAACCACGCCCTTGCCTGTCAGCGGCAGGGTGCACGCTTTGAGCAACTTGCTGACGCCATGCTTGTTGGTGTGGTCCATGACCACCACGACCCGGCCAACACCGGCGACCAAGTCCATCGCCCTGCCCATGCCCTTAACGAGCTTGCCGGGGATCATCCAATTGGCCAGATCGCCGTTCTGCGCAACTTCCATTGCACCAAGGATCGCCATGGCGATTTTGCCACCACGGATCATGCCAAAGGAGGCGGCGCTATCAAAGTAAGCAGTGTTGGGCAGCTCGGTGATGGTCTGCTTGCCGGCATTGATGAGATCAGCGTCGACTTCGTCGTCAGTCGGGAAGGGCCCCATGCCCAACATACCGTTCTCAGATTGCAGCGTTACATTCACCCCGTCAGGGATGAAGTTCGGCACCAGCGTCGGGATGCCAATGCCAAGGTTCACATAAGTGCCGTCTTCCAGCTCAAGTGCCGCGCGCGCGGCCATTTGGTTGCGGTCCCAGCTCATGATTGTGCCTCTTTGGCAGCAAATATGACAAGCTCACCTTTGCGGCTCTCACCATCAAACCCACGTTCTAAAAAGAGTTGAAATTTATACGTGCGGCCAGTTTGTTTGCAAATGTTATGGATAAGCTCTTTCTTTTTAAGCTTCGCATTGAAGGCGAACAAAGTGAATGACCGTTGCGGAACACCAATTTCGGTTTTTGGATCAGCATCTAGCTCGTCAATAAGTGCAGCCGTCGATTTTGGTGAAATTACTTTTGGCATAGTTTTAACCCTCTCTCACTGTGCGTTGCTCAATCCGTTTCTCATGCTGGCCTTGCACGATCCGGTGCACATAGATGCCCGGCAGATGGATCAGATCAGGGTCGAGGCTGCCGGTTGGCACGATCTCTTCAACTTCGACCACACAGACCTTGCCGCACATGGCGGCAGGCGGGTTAAAGTTACGGGCGGTTTTGCGGAAGATCAGGTTGCCAGTCGCATCGGCCTTCCACGCCTTGATGATCGACAGATCAGCAAAGATCCCCTCTTCGAGGATATAGGTCTCGCCGTTAAAATCTTTGTGCTCTTTGCCCTCGGCAATAACTGTGCCGACGCCAGTTTTGGTATAAAAACCGGGAATGCCACAGCCAGCGGCGCGCATACGCTCGGCCAATGTGCCTTGGGGGTTAAACTCTAACTCCAGCTCGCCGCTCAGATATTGGCGCATGAACTCAGCGTTTTCGCCAACATAAGAAGACATCATCTTCTTGATCTGTTTGGTATCGAGCAGTTTGCCGAGGCCGAACCCATCAACACCGCAATTGTTAGAGGCGACGGTCAAATCTTTGACCTTGCTCTCAACCAGCGCGTCGATCAGCAGCTCAGGAATGCCGCAGAGGCCAAAACCACCGGCGGCAATGAGCATGCCGTCGCTGAGCAGCCCGTCTAGCGCCTCGCTCGCCGATGCATAGACCTTATCCATAACCATCCCCCAATATATGTTGCCTTGGCTTGTGGCCTGCTTCGCCGCACCTTGTCAAACCTAATGCGGCACTGCGGCATTAGGTTTGAACAGGCATTTGGGGCGATCAGCTTGCGTCGTCGACCACATCATCAGGTGCTGAAGTGTCGGCTTTCTTCGCCGCTGGCTTTTTGGCGGCAGGTTTCTTTTTGGCAGCGGGCTTCTTCGCCGCTGGCTTTTTAGCCGCTGCTTTCTTAGGTGCGGCCTTCTTGCGGGTCGGCTTCTTGCCCCCCTTGGCCAGCTTCTCGTCAATCAGCACCACAGCCGCTTCAATGCTCAGCTCAGCAACATCCGTGTCCTTAGGCAGGGTGGCATTGACCTTGGCCCATTTCACATAGGGCCCGTATTTGCCGTCCATCACATTGATCGGCCCGCCCTCTGTCGGGTGTTCGCCCAATTCGCGCAGCGGTGTGGCATTGGCGCCGCGGCCTTTGCGCGCGGCTATTTTCTCGGCCAACAGCTGCACAGCATGGTTCATGCCGACGGTCCAAACCTCGTCCAACCCGCTCAGGTTGGCATTGGTGCCGCCGCGCTCAGATGTGCTTGCCGCATGTTTGAGATATGGCCCGTAGCGGCCAATATTGGCCCAGATCATCACGCCGTCTTCGGGGTGCGGGCCAATCTCGCGGGGCAGGGACAGCAGCCGCACAGCGGTTTCCAGCGTCAGGTCTTCTGGCGGCCAATCTTTTGGAACCGACTGGCGCGGTGGCTTTTTGTTGTCTTCGCTGACTTCGCCGCGCTGGGCATAGGGACCAAACCGGCCCTTATGAACCCAGATACTGTCTTCGCCATCAACACCGAGCAGCTTGCCTTCGGGCGGAATGCCGCCTTCAGGTTCTGCGCCGGGCGGGCCAAAGGCGCGGGTGTAGCGACATTCGGGGTAGGCCGAACAGCCGATAAACGCGCCGCCAGAACGGGCCGTGCGCATAGACAGCCTGCCTTTGCCGCAATTGGGGCAGAGCCGCGGATCTGTGCCGTCTTCATTTGCCGGAAACAGATGTGGCTCTAGAACTTCGTTAATCTTCTCAAGCACATCAGTGATGCGCAGCTCTTTGGTCTCGGCAATAGCCGCCGAAAAATCGGTCCAGAACCGCTGTAGCACGTCTTTATAATTGGCTTTACCGGCGGACACTTTATCAAGCTGGTCTTCAAGGTCGGCGGTAAAGCCGTCTTCGGTGTAGCGGCTAAAATAGGCCGACAGGAAGACCGTGACCAAACGGCCTTTGTCTTGCGGGATCAAGCGGCCTTTGTCCTTGGCTACATAGTCGCGGTCTTGGATCGTTGTCACGACCGAGGCGTAGGTCGATGGGCGGCCAATGCCCAGCTCTTCCATCCGCTTCACCAGCGTCGCTTCTGTAAAGCGCGGTGGAGGCTGAGTGAAGTGCTGCTCAGGCTTGATCTCTTTCTTGGGGGTCGCGTCGCCCATGGCCAGCTGCGGCAAGCGCTTGTCGTCATCATCAAGCACAGAATCGTCTTTGCCCTCTTCGTAGACGGCAATGAAACCTTCAAACAACATCACCTGACCGGTGGCGCGCAAGCCAACTTGGCCGTCAGCCGAACCAATCTCAACCACGGTGCGCTCTAGCCTGGCCGAGGCCATTTGGCTGGCAAGCGTGCGCTTCCAGATCAGATCATAAAGCTTGCGCTGATCCGGGTCGCTGATTTTCAGGTCTTCGGGCGATTTGTTCAGCTCGGTTGGGCGAATACATTCATGCGCCTCTTGGGCATTCTTGGCCTTATTTTTGTACATGCGCGGGCTGTTTGGCAGATATTTATCGCCAAACCGCTCCTTGATCGCATCACGCGCGGCGCTGATCGCCTCTGGCGCCATGTCGATGCCATCGGTCCGCATATAGGTGATGATCCCAGCCTCGTAGAGACGCTGCGCTGTGCTCATGGCGGCGCGCGCGCCCATGCCCAGCTTGCGGCTGGCTTCTTGTTGAAGCGTCGAGGTCATGAATGGCGGAGAGGGGTTGCGGTTGGCGGGCTTGGCCTCAACTGAGTGCACGGACAGATCACGCGAGGTGACGGCCTGCACGGCCAGCTCAGCAGCAGTGCCATCGCCAAGGCTAAATTTGTCGAGCCGATCGCCAGCCAAAGATGTCAGGCGGGCAGTGAACTTTTGGCCGCGCGGGGTCTCAAGTGCGTCAGTAACCGACCAGTATTCCTGCGGACGGAAAACTTCGATCTCCATCTCGCGGTCAACGATCAGCCGCAAACAGACTGATTGCACCCGGCCCGCAGATTTTGCCCCCGGCAATTTGCGCCAGAGCACCGGTGACAGGTTGAACCCCACCAGATAGTCGAGCGCACGACGGGCCAAATATGCCTCGACCAGCGGCGCATCAACTTGGCGCGGGTTCTTCATCGCTTCGGTCACGGCGGCTTTGGTGATGGCATTGAACGTCACCCTTGAGACCGCGGTGCCTTTCTTGATCGCCTTGCGCGCGGTCAGCGCCTCTTGCAAATGCCAACTAATCGCCTCGCCTTCACGGTCAGGGTCGGTTGCGAGAATAAGGTTTGGATCGTCTTTAAGCGCATCGGCGATGGCTTTGACGTGTTTGCGACTATCGGCTGCGATCTCCCATTTCATGGCAAAATCGTTGTCAGTATCTACCGAACCGTCTTTTGGCGGCAGGTCTCTGACATGGCCATATGAGGCAAGAACGGTGAAGCCTGGGCCAAGATATTTGTTAATTGTCTTGGCTTTAGCGGGTGATTCAACAACGACAACTGGCATAAAATTCCTATGGCGGCGATGGGGCTGATCTGGCGGCGCAAGATGGTGGAGGCATTGGGTGCTTGTCAATGCGGTGTCTTGGTCTTGTGGAAAAAAAGTTTACCGAGTGGGGTTTGTAGGCAAACGCATAGGGCGCCTTTTGTGCCAATTTCGGTGGGCTAATTGACCAAAGACAACAGGCCACCGGGCGCGCGGCTAATCCGGCCATCAAGCTCAAGATCAACCAAAATCGGGGCAACATCGCCGGCTTTGCGGCCAAGATCGCGGATCAGCTGATCCTCAGCCATCGGTGACGGGCTGAGCCGGTCAAGTATTTGGGAGTGTAAGGCGGCGGTGGCACGCAGTGTAGCACTGGGCTTGGCGGTCGGCAGATTGGCAAGCTCGGTTGTCAGATTTTGCGCCGGGGCAATATATTGTTCAGGCGTAGCACGCAGCCGGGGGGCTGGTTCTATGTCGGCTGGTATTGCTGTTTCATCTGGCTGCTCTAGGTCCGGGACATCAGCTAAACTGGCCGCGATCTGGTCGGGCTCATTGTATTCTACAGCGTCAGTCTGTGCGATCGTGCTGTATGGCAGGCCTTCGCCCTTATCTTCAAAGACAGGCGTAATTGATGCCTCGTTACAAGGTGTCACGGGCAGCTGTGGCGCCTCGCCGACAACCTCGATCACATCGGCCGCATTGCGGATAAGCACTGCCCCGTCGCGCAACAGCATGTTGCAGCCCGAAGCGCGGGCATCAAACGGATGGCCCGGCACGGCCAGCACGTCGCGGCCTTGGTCGAGCGCTTCGCGGGCGGTGATCAGGCTGCCAGATCTGGCGGCGGCTTCAATGACGATGACGGCGGAGGACATGCCCGAAATCAGCC
>JAESRD010000130.1 GCA_016764835.1 Paracoccaceae bacterium
AGCGGAGATAAGAATATCGAAGATTTCCATCAATCCCACCTCAGCCGAAAGCGGGTGAGCATCAACGCCAGAACCATCAGCAGCAGCGACGAGGCCAACATGATATCGGCCAGATATGTCGGCACGTCTGCGGCGCGGCTCATGCTGTCAGCGCCGACGAATATCCCGGCCACGAACATGGCCGCGACCACCACGCCCAGCGGGTTGAGCAGCGCTAACATGGCGACGATAATACCGGTATAGCCAAAGCCCGGCGACAAATCTAACGTCAGACTGCCCTTTAGCCCGGCGACTTCGGAAAAGCCCGCCAGCGCCGCGAGTCCGCCTGAAAGCAGCGCGGTTTTGATCAGCACTTTGTTGACGGGAATACCGGCAAAACGGGCAGCTTCGCGGTTTTGACCGACGGCGCGCATCTCAAAGCCCAGCGTTGTGCGCGCTTGTATGAGCCAGACCGCGACGGCGCAGATC
Source organism: Paracoccaceae bacterium (assembly GCA_016764835.1). Next base: position 469 of record JAESRD010000130.1, read on the forward strand.
ACCGCCAGCCCGAAGCCCCAATGCAGCCGCAAGCCTTCGACGATACGCGGCAAGCGGGCCTCAGAAATCATCCGAGCAGATTTGGGCCAACCCATGCCCATCGGGTCTTTGAGCACGCCTTCGAGCAGCATCGACACCCAGAGGATGACGATGAAGTTGAGCAGCAGCGTGGTGACGACTTCATCAACGCCAAAGCGGGTTTTGAGCCATGTTGGCACCAAGAGCACCACGGCTCCGGCGAGCATTGCCGCCAGCGCGATGATCGGCAGCAAGAGCACGGCGGGTAGTTGCAGCGCACCGGTGCCGAGCACCACCGTGATCACCGCGCCCGCATAAAGCTGGGCCTCGGCGCCGATATTCCACAGCTGGGCTTTAAAGGCGACGGCGACGGCCAGCCCGGTGAATATCAGCGGCGTCGCGCGGTTGAGGGTCTCTAACGCGGCAAATTGCGAGCCGACCGCGCCCTTTATGATCAGGCCCAGCACTGGCAGCGGTGCGCCGCCAGCGAGCATGGCCAAAAGCGAGGCAATGACCACCGTGGCCGCCAACGCGAGCAATGGAAAGCCAAGCATGCGCTTCCAGCCGGGGTTGGCTATCGGTTCAAGCCGCATCTATCTGTGCCTCATCAAAGCCGCCGCCGGCCATCCAAACGCCCAGCTCGGCGGTGGTTTTCTCGCCCCGGGCAAAGCCGGGCGAAAGCCGCCCCTCGGAGATGACATGAATGACATCGCTGAGTGCTATAATTTCGTCGAGATCTTCGGAGATCAGCAACACCGCAGCCCCGCGCCCGCGTGCCGCCAGCAGCTGTTCATGCACGTAAGTCAGAGCACCGATATCGAGCCCGCGCACCGGCTGGTTTGCCAACACGATCTGCGGCTCGGTCTCTAGCACACGGCCCAAAATCAGCTTTTGCATATTGCCACCGGACAGCAGCCTGATGCGGGTGTCTGGGCCGGGGCAGCGCACGTCGTAAGTCTTTATAATCTTTTGCGTAAAGCTGCGCACGGCGGCCCAGTTCATTAGCCCTTTGCGGCTGAATGGCGGTTGGTCATATAGCTCAAGCACGGCGTTCTCAGCCAGATCAAAGTCGGCGATTGAGCCGGTTTTGTGCCGGTCTTCGGGGATGCGGGCAATGCCAGCGCGCACGGCCGCGCGCGGCGACCATTTGGCCAGCGCTTCGCCGCCCAGCCGCAGCGTGCCTTGCGCCGGGGCGTCCAGCCCGCCGACCAAAGCCGCGAGGGCCGCTTGGCCATTGCCTGACACGCCCGCCAGCCCGATAATCTGGCCCGCGCGCAGAGCGAGGCTGACCGCTTTTAGCCCCGGTGCCGCGCCGATATTTGGCGTGCTGACCGCATCAAGCTCCATCAACGCCGCACCCGGCTCTGACGCCACCACTGCGGGCGGCTCAACCTCGGCCCCGACCATCAGCGCGGCCAGCTTTTTGGGGTCTGTGTCTGCCGTTGGCAGCTCTGCAACTTTGCAGCCGTGGCGCAGCACGATCACCCGCGATGATATCGCCATGACCTCGTGCAATTTGTGCGAGATGAACACCACTGACAAGCCTTGCGCCACGGCTTTGCGCATGGTCGCAAACAGGTCATTGGTTTCTTGCGGGGTCAGCACGGCGGTCGGTTCATCAAGGATGAGTATGCGGGCATCACGGTATAAAGCTTTGAGGATTTCAACACGTTGACGTTGCCCGACGGTCAGGTCAGCCACCCGCGCATCGGGGTCTACGCTCAGCCCATAATCTGCCACCAGCTGGGAGATTTTATGCTGCGCTGCCGCTTTGCCAAAACCCATGCGCCAAAGAGGCTGAGTACCGAGCACGATATTCTCGAGCACAGTCATGTTTTCGGCCAGCGTAAAATGCTGGTGGACCATGCCAATACCAGCAGCCAAAGCCGCACTCGGTGTGCCCGGCGGTAAGGGCTGGCCAAACGCCTCGACACTGCCTTCATCTGCCGTGTAATGGCCAAACAGGATGTTCATTAGCGTGGTCTTGCCTGCGCCATTCTCACCGAGAAGTGCGATCACTTCGCCGGTGTGCAAATCAAAGCTGATTGCATCATTGGCGGTCAGAGAGCCAAATCTTTTGGTAATGTTATCAAGGCGCAGCACTGGCTGCGCCTTGATGTTTTGCTCAGACATTGCGCCTATCCGGGCTCACCGTCATTGATCTCAACAGCGAAGGAACCGTCGCGCATGGCCGCTTCGCGTTCGGCGACCAGGGCCAGGGCTGCTTCAGGCACTTTGCCTTCAAATGTGCCAAGCGGGGCAAGCGATGCGCCGCCCATCGACAGGAAGGAATAGATGCCATAATCGGCGGCGACGAATGTCCCGGCCTGCACTTCTGCAATGGCTTTGTCCAAGGTCGGCTCAAAGTGCCAGATGGCCGAGGCGACGACGGTGTCGGGATAGTCGGCCTGAGTGTCGATGACATTGCCAATAGCCAAAACGCCGCGCTCTTGGGCCGCGTCTGACACGCCAAACCGCTCTGCATAAAGCACGTCTGCGCCCTGTTCTAGCATGGCAAAGGCGGTTTCTTTGGCCTTTGGTGGGTCAAACCAGCTGCCGATGAAGCTGACTTGGAACTCGATATCAGGGTTCATTTCACGCGCACCGGCCATGAACGCATTCATCAAACGGTTGACTTCAGGAATAGGGAAGCCGCCGACCATGCCGATATTGCCGGCCTCAGACATAGCGCCCGCGATGATGCCCGAGAGGTAGGCTGCATCTTGGATATAGTTGTCGAACACCGCGAAATTGCTCAGAGCGGCGTCTTCTTTAAAGCTCGAGCCCATGAGGAAAGCGATATCAGGATAGTCAGCCGCGACCTCGCGCGCCTCGGCTTCTGCGCCAAACACTTCGCCAATAATCAGCTGCACGCCGCTTTCAGCATATTCGCGCATTACGCGGGCGTAATCGGTGTTTGAGACGTTTTCAGAATAGGTATAGTCAATGTCGCCGCGGTCTTGCGCGGCAATAGCGGCAATATGAATGCGGCCGACCCATTGCTGCTCAACCGGCACAGTATAGATGCCCGCGACCTTGATCGCGTCTTGGGCCAAAGCGGCCTGCCCGATCAGGCTGGTGGCCACGCTAAGTGCAGCGACAGAGCCCATAAGGCGGCGGCGGGTCAGGCCCGGCTTGGTGTAATTTTGCGTAAATCCCCCATTGATTTTGTTTTTTTATCGTTTGGTTAAATATGGACCATGTCAAGACAATCTGAGCAAAGCGGCAGGGTTCAGGCGGCTCGCACCGGATTTTTTTGCCGTGCGGCTCAATATTTTGCAGTGCGGCTCAATAAATTGTCAGCCGCTTGCGCTATTTGCCCCTCTATTTAATCGTATAGCCGCCATCAACAACCAGCGTCTCGCCGGTTATAATCGAGGCCAAAGCTGAGGATAAATAAGTGACGGCGGCGGCAACCTCTTCTGGTTTGGCAAAGCGGCCAACAGGTATGTCTTGCCGGGCTTTGACCCCCTTCTTACCGCTCCAACCGACCAAGGCCATGGGCGTTTCAACCACTGTGGGCGCTATGCAATTAACGGTAATGCCAAACTTCGCCCATTCGAGCGCCAATACTTTTGTCACCATGATCAGCCCGGCTTTGCTAGCGCCATAAGCGACATGATCTTCAATGGCAACGATCCCGGCTTGCGACGATATATTGATAATCCGCCCGGCTTTAGAGGCTTTTAGATAGGGCAACGCCGCCGCCGATAGCAGCCACGGCGCGCGCAGATTGACGCTCATGGTCGTGTCCCAACCGGCGATGCTGGCCTCTTCTGCCGGGAACAATATCCCAGCGCCGGCATTGTTGACGACAATGTCGATGCCCATCTCAGCGCCAATTGCACCAACCACGGTTTCAATCGCCGCCGGGTCTTCAAGATCGAGCACAAAACTGCGGTTATCGGGGCCAAGGCGCGCCGCTAAGTCAGACGTGTCGCGCATATCAACAAGGGCGAGCCGTATGCCTTGAGCGGCAAAGCTTTCAGCAATCGCTTGGCCAATGCCACCAGCCGCGCCGGTGATCAACGCCGTGCGTGATATTGTCTGCGTTTCCATGGGCTTTCCTCGCTGGGTGTTTGGGCTACCGAACAGTAGCTCAGAAAGTCGATCTGGCGCAAATGTTAGGTCAACATCGCGTTTGCCGCCGCTTTTAGCTCTTGCGCAGTCTTGCGGCCAGCTGCCGCATTCGCGCGGGCAATAACCGCGCCTTGACCAATATTGGGGTTAACACAAAGCGCATAGTTGATGCTTTTGACGCCAATCGCCTCAGCCACTTTTGGGCTGTCCAGCATGATTATGCGCAGCGACGTCTGCGTTTTTGAAGCTTGGGCGACCAGATTATGGATCAGATCATGCGCGGCACTGCGGCCAATCTTCTCGGCCAGTTTCATCATCAGGCCCTCGGTCGCCATCATCTCACGCGCATTTTGAAAGTTGGTTTGCATACGCGCGCGGTTGGGGTGGACCACCGCAACTGTGCTGGCCAGTTTGCGCATGACCTCGACCGCCAGCGTGCAGGTCTCGGCGGCAAGCTGAGTTAGGTATTGGTTTGTAACGGCGTCGCCTTCATGGCTGGGGCTGGGCGTGGCAAAGGCCGTGGCGGCTTTGCTGCGCGGGTGCAAGGCCTTGGTATTTAGCTCAATTACATGTTTTGGGTTGATCTTTTGCGGCATGGTCGAGCTGCCAATCACCCCGTTTGGCAGCGCCTCATACACTTCGCCAATCTCTTCGGTCATCATCAAATACAACTCACCCGCTCTGCGTGACACCGCGACGCCGAGCAACGAAAGTTTGGAGATATATTCGATAAGCGGGTCAACCGAGGTGCGGTTTGGCACCATCGAAAGCTCAAGCCCCAGCCGTTTGGCAAAAACCTCGGCCATCACCGGGCCATCAGGGCCAAAGCTATGATAGCCACCAATCGCGCCGCCAAAACGCAGCTGAAACAAGCGCGGCTCGGCTTCACGCAATTGGGCCGCCACCCGAGTTAGCTCATCAATCCAACCGGCTATTTTGAAGCCGTAGGTGATCGGCAATGCATTTTGCCTATTGGTGCGCCCGACCATTACCTGATCAGCATGCGCCTCGGCTTGGCGCGCCAAAGTCGCCAGCACCTGAGACAGTTTGCCCAAGATCTCTGCATGCACATGTTTGAGAACCAGCAAGCGCCCGGTCTCAATAATGTTTTGCGTTGTCGCGCCCCAATGCACATAGGCACCGGCAGCGCCGCAGGCTTGAGCCAGACATTCCGACATGGCAAAAACCGGGGCCATTGTGCGGGTTATCTCAGCCCGCAGGTGGGTGATGTTAAACGCTTCCAGAGTCGCGTTTTGCGCGATTATCGCCGCCGCATCCGCTGGGATCATGCCAATTTCGGTCTGTGCCAGCGCCAATGCTGCCTCAACATCAAGCCAACTTTGCCAGCGGGTCGCGTCGCTAAAATAGCCATTTTGCGGGCTCATTGGCTGGCCCTCGGCATGCGCGCCGCAGGTTTTGGCACATGATAGACCGAGCTCATCAGCTTTTGCGTATAGGCGGTGCTGGGTGTTTGCAGCACATCTATCGCCGTGCCCGCCTCGATGATTTCGCCGTTGAGCACCACAAGAACCCGGTCGGCGATGTAGCCGACCACGGCCATATCGTGGCTGATAAGGATCATCGTCATGCCGTATTTGCGCTGCAACGCGTGCAACAGATCAAGGATTTGTTCTTGGATCGAGACGTCCAGCGCCGAGGTCGGCTCGTCGCAAATAAGGATGCGTGGCCGCAGAATAATAGCCCGCGCTATTGCCACACGTTGCCGCTGGCCGCCTGACAGCTGGTTGGGGAAACGGTTATAAAACGTGGGCGGCAGGCCGACTTGTTGCATTGTACCGAGCACCAGCGCGCGGACCTCTTCGCGGCTTTTAGTCTCGTGGATATAGAGCGGCCGCGAGACAATATAGCCAATGGTCTGGTTCGGATTCAGCGTCGAATACGGGTCTTGGAAGATGGGCTGCAGCAGCCGCGCCCGGTCTTTATGGCTCATATCTTGCACCAAAGTATCGCCAAAATGCACGGTGCCGCTATCGGGGGCCTCTAACCCATTGATGATCTTGGCCAAGGTCGATTTGCCAGAGCCGGACTCGCCGACAATGGCGAGGGTCTCGTCAGCGCGAACCTCGAAACTGGCGTCTTTGACCGCGTTAATTTGGCGGGCTGGTTTGAAGATTCCACCACGCAGCCGGTAGGTTTTGTTGATACCTTTAACGCGAATAACCGGCGGCGCATCGGCGGCGACATTGCTGGCAACCGGGTCATCAAGCTTCCACAAACAGTTGAGCAGACCTTGGGTATAGGCGTGGCTCGGCTGGCTCAGAACCTGTGCCGTGGCGCCGGTTTCAACAATCTCACCGTTGCGCAAAACGATGATCTTTTGCGACACGCGCGAGACCACGCCAAGCTCATGCGAGATGAAGATCATGGCCATGCCAAACCGCTTTTGCAAATCAACCAGCAGCTTGATGATATCGTTCTGCACGGTGACATCGAGCGCGGTGGTTGGCTCATCCGCGATCAGAAAATCGGGTTTATTCATCAAGGCCATAGCGATCATGACGCGTTGCCGTTGCCCGCCTGATAGCTCATGCGAATATTGGTTTAGCCGCTCTTCTGGCTTGGGGAGCTGCACCGCCTCCAGCATCTCAATTGCCCGCGTCTTGGCGACCGATTTGGAGACATGCTCATGGAACATCACGGTCTCTTCGAGCTGGCGACCGATTGAGTAAACCGGGTTGAGCGCGGTCATGGGTTCTTGGAAGATCATGGCAATGCGTTTGCCTGAAATCTGGCGGCAAAACGCCGAATCCCCTAGCGCTAAAAGGTCGGTATCGCCCAGAGATATTGAACCTGATGAGACAAAAGCCTGGCGCGGCAACAGCCGGGCCATGGCCAACATCGACATGGTTTTGCCAGAACCAGACGCGCCGACAATGCCCACGGTTTCGCCTGCGCCCAGCTGTAGGTTGAAGCCGTGTACCACGTCGGTTCTGTCGCCATGATTAGAAAAGCTGACCACAAGATCGCGAATATCAAGAAACGGTTTTGTCATTGTGAAGCACTCTCTGGATCGGTGATATCGCGGATACCGTCGCCCATCATATTGATGGCGACGACAAGCATGAACAGCGCAATACCGGGTAGGATGATCAACCACGGCTGATAAAACAGCGCCACTTTACCCTCGGCTATCAGCAGCCCTCAAGAAGGTGTTGGCGGCTGAGCGGACGACAACGAGGAACAGGGTCCAATGCAGCGCGCCGATGGCGAGGATGACCACCATAACCGAGGGGCCAACGAGGAAAACGATGGTCATGGCCAGCAGCAGGCCGGGCAGCGCCAGCTGACAGGTCAGGATATAGTTGACCACTTGGTCAACCCAGCCGCCATAGAACCCAGCAATGACGCCGAGCGTGACGCCAATGATCATGCCTGCGCAGGCCGCACCAATGCCGATCGCCAGAGAGATACGCGCGCCAGCCAGAATGCGGGCGAGGTAATCGCGCCCGACGCCGTCAGTGCCCAAGAGGTGGTCCCACACCCCGCCTTGCACCCAAACCGGGGGCAGCAGGCGCATGGTCAGGTCTTGCTCGTAGGGTGTCGCTTGTAGCAAGAGCGGGCCAATGAAGCCAGCTAAGGCGATGACCAGGAGCAGATAGAAGCCGAACTTGAAGCCCTTATGCGTGCCTGCTTTGCGGATCATCACGTCACGTGGGGTCATGTCTCTGACATTCGCACCATAAGCGGATGGGAACAGTTTTTGCAGCAGCGGTTCCATGATTATGACCTCATCCTTGGGTCGAGATAGGCGTTGAGCACATCAGCCAACAGGTTGAGCATTAGGAAAGATGAACGCGAAGACGAAGACCAAGATTTGTACGGATGGGATATCTGCGCCGAGAATTGACTCGAGTGCTAAGCGACCCAGTCCGTTGATTGCAAACACAGATTCTGTAATGATCGAGCCACCGAACTTGTGGCCGAGCTGCACGGCCAAAACGCTAACCACCGGCAAAAGCGCGTTACGCATGGCGTGGAGCGTGACCAGCCGCCAGCCAGAATAACCCTTTGAGCGAGCGGTGCGGCTAAAGTCAGCGCCCATCACATCCATAAGCCCGGTGCGCATCAGCCGCATAACCGGCGGCACCGAACTGACGCCCAGCACAAACGAGGGCAGCACGAAGTGATAGATGGTCTTGTCGCCCGAAACCGGGAAGATCGGGTAGATCACCGCCAACAGGATAATGGCCATAAGCCCGAGCCAAAAGTTCGGGATCGCTTGGGCTGATACGGCAACGCCGAGGCCGAGGCCGAGATTATTGGCCAATGCTTGGGCGGCGTCGCGGTCGCGGTAGGACCAGATATCGAGGTCAAACCCATCTGGATAGCCAGCTTCAGCCAGTAAGGCACGGGCTGTGTCGGGGAGGTAATCATTCTTGATCACAGCCGAAAACAACCGGATTACAGGCTGTGTGCAGGGCCGCAGCCGGTGCCCCGATCAGATTGGTGGCAATGCTTTCGCGGTTGATCGCGTGGTTCATTGCCCGGCGCACGCGCACATCGGTAAGCGGGTGGCCTTCGCCGCTGTAACCCGCCGCGTCGAGGATCAGGAACCCAACCCGCAGGCTTGGTCCAAGCTGAAAATCAGCGCGGCCCGACCGCTCCATGGCTTCGCCGACATCGCGCTTCACGTTATACATCCAATGGATGCCGCCGCTCATCAGCTCTGCCTGTTGTGTGCCAACATCAGGGATAGACCGGATGACCATGTTCTGAATTTCCGGCATGCCTTTTGGCCCACCAAAATAGCCGTCATGGCGCTCCAGAACCACCTCAACACCGGGGTCAAACGAGACAACGCGGTACGGGCCAAGGCCGTTTAGGGTGGTCGCCTGAGCATTGCTGTCAAAGTTACCATCGGTGCCCATGATCCCGTTTTGGCGAATGCGCACACGGTATAAGTCGTTGAAAGGGTTTTCATATTTGGCCTGCAAGTTGAAGCGCAGCGCCTAGTCACCGGTCTTTTCAACCGAGCTAAGCCAAGCGGCAATCTTGGCGTGTCGGCTATTTTGATCATCGGTCAGAGTAAAATTATAGGTGTAGACCACATCATCCGCGGTCATCGGTGTACCATCGTGAAATGTCACATTTTCGCGCAGGTTGATATCAATGGTCACATCATCGACGATGGTGAAATCTGTGGCCAGACTTGGCACATATTCCAGTGTTTCTGGATCGACGTAGAACAGTGAATCGTCAATCAAATCGCCCAGTATTATATACTCTGTTTTGGTGCCAAAGTTATAATCGAGATTGGTCAACTCTCGGGTAAACGCGATGACCAGCGTGTCATCATCTTGGCCTGCAATGGCAGGTATCGGCCCCAATGCCATTGCCACAAGCGCCAATGCCGGCGCCATTTTTCTCAGTCGGTTCATGTCTTCCTCCCATCAGGCGGGGCAATTGCGATGTTCGGATGATCCCGCCGCCCCCAGAGTGTCGTGTTGACGGGAGCATTTTGTAAAGTAGAGTTAGTTGAGTGTTAGCTCCACTTATTCGAACTATCAGAAATTGCGGAGCGAAATGAAGATGATGAACCCACGCGCGTTAAAATTATTTCACATCATTGCTGATAAAGGCTCGCTGGCCGCAGCTTCTGAGCACTTTCATCTGTCGCCGCCCGCCGCCAGCAGGCTGATTTCTTTGCTCGAAGAAGACCTTGGTTTTATGTTATTTTCGCGTGAGGGCCGCAAGCTGACGCTGACCGAAAACGGCTTGCGGTTCCTGCGCGAAAGCCAGCCGATATTGTACAACTTCGAGAGTATCGACAAGATCGCGCAAGATATCAAAACCAATGCCGCGACGACGCTGCGGGTGCTGTCAACCTCGCCCATTGCCACCGCTTGGATCGCCCCGGCGCTCGGGCTGTTGCAAAAATTTCATCCGCTCTTGGCCTGCACCGTCGAAATCGTTGACCGGCGCGGCCTGCAGTCAAATGTCGGTGCCCGCGCCCATGATATTGCAGTGGCATCGCTACCGATCGGTAATGCCTCATCGACGCTGAAAACACATCCACTTTGCCAGTTCCGGTTTGAGGCGGTTTTGCATAAGGACCATCCGCTGGCGGCAAAAGCGGCACTTTCCCCGGCGGATATTGCCGCATATCCGATCATCGCCCTACATAAAGAGCAGATCGGCCGGGTTCGGCTTGACGAATTCTTTCGCTCACAGGGGGTCGATGTTGTGCCGCGGTTTGAGACATCGTCCTCGATTGTCTCGCTGGCCTTGTGTCGGCAAAATCTGGGCGTGGCGCTGGTGCCGTCGGTCTACTTGCATGGCAGCCAAGACCCGGAGCTGGTTGGCCGCCCTATCACGCCTGACCGGCTGATTTCCTTTGGTGCAATTACGACTGTTGAGCAGTCGCTGTCAGACCTTCAGATCAGTTTCATTTCTTGCCTCAAGCAGATCGCTCGCGGTTGGCCGGGCACGATTATTGAGTAGACCAGTAGAGCCGATTACCGGGCGATCCGTCTCGATAATAGAACAAACTCGGCGAGGCACCTACCCGTAATCTGTTGTATATTATTATTTATTCAAGACCGGCAGATTGTATTTCTCTCAATAATCCCCTTCGGCGAAACTTGATCCACAATAAGATTTTAAAGCCAAAGGAGATATGTATGAAGAGGTTGTTATTCGCGTTGGCCTGTAGCGCATGGGCGTCATTGGGATATGCCCAAAGCCCAGAATTTATCGAAACAGGCATCGACAGCGAGCTGTATATGAGCGACGCGGTCTACTATCCGGCGGATGGTGCGCGCGCTGTGGTCTGGGTGCCCGGCTTTATCTTTAACAAAGAAAGCTGGGCCTCGATGGCGCGGGCGCTGCAAGAACGCAATGTCGCCTCTCTCGCTATAAGCGGTAAAGTCGAACGCAATGTCCGCCAAGCTATTCGCGAATTGGTTCAGCGCGGCTATCAAGATATTATCCTTGTCGGTGCCAGCAGCGGCGCGGCGGCGGTGCTAAATACAATGGAACAAGTCACGGCAATTGATGTGGTTAGCGGCGTGGTTATGTTGTCACCGGTGCGCGGCAACCCAATGGATGACCAAACCGTGCGCAAACTGATTATCGTATCGCAAGACGAACGCGCCTTTGACACAGTCGCCGCAATCTACGCAGGCTCGATGGAGCCCAGAGAGCTGCTGACCATCCCCGGTGCGGCGCATGCGCAGTTCTTGTTCTTCGGACCAAACAGCGCAGAGGTGACCAATGCGATAATTGACTTTATCGTGGAGTAGACGGGGCATTTGCGGGGGGCAGAATGCGCAAAGGCATCATCTGGACAATGCTATGCATAACCGCCGCGATTGTTTGCGCGGCGGTGGCCGTGGTCACGGGCATCGCGCGCGAAAAGGCAGATTTGGCGCAACTGTTGCATGTGCTCGACCTGCAACTGCAGGCCGAATTGTCAAAGACCGCTGCCTTGCCCTCATTGCTCGCCTCACACCCGCTATTGCTAGAAGGGCTGAGGGCGGAGCAAGCCCCCGCTGAAGTTCAAACTTATCTCGACCATTTGGTGCTGCAAACCGGGCAATTCTCAATTCTGCTGGCAAATGGGTCCGGGCAAATCATCGCTGCCGGATTGCGCAATCCAGATTTGCAAATACTGCCCGGTTCGCTCGCGCCAGATCTGCTAGCAAGGTTGCAATCAGGCACGCTGTCGCGGCGTGTATTACCCGAGCAAGACAGCAGCGGATTGTTTGAGGCTGGTCTTTCTATACGCCAGCAAGGCGCTGATATAGCCGGATATATCGTGGTTTCTGACGCGCTTGAAGACCTGGCAATAAGCTGGCGTTCAATGCCAGACCGGCTTATTTTACAATCACTTGAGGGTGAAGTTCTGTTTGCCACCACGCCCTATGACAGCGACATATATGGCCTTTTGCGGGCGACGACATCGTCATTGCGCTCGGGGCTGCGCTTGGCTCTCGAGCGCCAACCAAAGGCGCTGCTGCCCTATGCGATCGTCGGAGGCAGCATGGGTTTTTTGGCCATCGTCGCAGTGCTATTGGGGGCAGCATTTTTGCAAAACAAGCGCCAAATGGTGCGAGCAGAGATCACCTCATTGACCAACGACACCGCCTTGTTGGAAAAGCGCGTTGTTGCGCGGACAAAGTTACTAACCGCCGAAATCATCGAGCGGCAAAATGCCCAAGCTGCGCTACGCGAAAAGCAGGCGCAACTGATTCAGGCAGCAAAATTCAAAGCCATCGGTGACTTGGCAGCCGGGCTCAGCCATGAGCTATCGCAGCCGCTTTTTGCACTGCAATCTTCGCTCAGTACACTTGAACAACACCTTATCAAGCGAGCAGGTCCGGCCCTGGACACATTGCACAAGAGCCAACATGTGGCCAACAGAATAGAACGATTGCTGCGCAATCTACGCGCCTATGCGCGCAATGAAACCGAAGCGCCTGTCGCAGTTAAGGCTCAAACAATCGTCAACGCCGCGCTAGAAATCCTTGCCGCACCGCTCAAACAAGCCAATATTGTCGTCATCCAAAAACCGCCAAATTCGACTTTGGTGGTGCGGGCCGGCCCGGTTCGATTGCAGCAGGTCATTGTCAATGTTGTTGCCAATGCGGTTGATGCAATGGCTGCAAATGAGGGTGGAATTATTCATATTACCTATGGGCCAAATGGCCAAATCTGCATCCGCGATTCCGGCCCGGGCTTTGCGGCGCTCGACAAGGCCGCAGAACCGTTTTTCACCACCAAAAGCGACCAGCATGGCTTAGGTTTAGGCCTATCAATTTCGGCTGACCTTCTCAAAAGTTTTGGCGGTTTTCTGGCGCTAAGCAACAGTCCCGCCGGCGGTGCGCAGGTCATTCTAGGCTTACCCACCGGCCAAGAGCCTGCCAGCTCATGACAGTCAATGTTCTGCTGATAGATGATGACCCTGATGTGCTTGAAGCCCTCAGAGACCGGCTAATAATCGCAGGCTTTCAAGTCAAAACCTGCCGGTCATATATTGAGGCCGTTGACCATATTAGGCCCGGTTATGACGGTGTGATCTTAACTGATATTCGTATGCCCGGCAAAACCGGACTAGACCTTGTGGCCAAAGCCCAATCCATAGATCCAGAGTTGCCGGTGATCATTCTGACCGGATATGCCGAGACCGAAACAGTTGTTGAAGCCATGCGAAACGGTGCGGTTACGGTGTTTGAAAAACCATGCCCGATTGATTTGTTGCTGGCAGAAATACTGAGGGTTGCTGACATTCGGTCAGATATTTTAAAGACACGCAATCGAAAAGCTCAAGACGCCGCTCGCCTGCCGGTTGGACGGCCACCAAAAGAGCACAGGCTTACACCGCAACTGGCTGAGTTTGAACAACAACTCATACTAAGAGCTCTCAAACGCAATCGCGGAGACAAAGACAAAACGGCGAAGGAGTTGGGCATATCTCGCAGCAAATTATACGCTAAGATGCAGAATACAGGTAAATAATTTGGCGGTGGGATTTGGGCTTGAGGCGGTTGGACCACGAAAATTGTGCAGCGCGCGCCTGCTCAACGGCGCGGCATTGGCAATGGCTTTATGACGGCGCTACTTCAGTGCTGGTGTTTCACTTCATCCCTCATGCGCAACGTCTTGAAACTCGGTCAACGCGATCCCGTTTGGTCCGATGCGGCGCGCTCCATGCCCTGATTTCTCCGGTGCTTTGCAAACCGCAAGGGTACAGTCCGTGGTGGCGGGCGCCTCCCAGGTTCGATCATTTGGCAGATAAAAACTATGCGGCGGCGTTTTCTCAAACATATTCATCCGCGCGCCCAGCTCACCCCAATCCTGATCGGCGGCATGGAAGATCGCTTTGCCCTCAATCATCACCAAAATTACTGCTTGCGCGCCCGTCACATCATTGATGCTTTCGCCCTTGCGCAGGCGAAACAGATCAAATCCCACATAGCGCCATCCAGCACTTTGTGGGGTGTATTGTGAACTGAAGTGGTCCTGCCTTTTAGGACAGGTTTACGGCCTGGCTAAGATGCATCTGGTTTCTGTTCATGCCGCCTTTCGTCTCTCAGCTTGGCCGA
>JAESRD010000010.1 GCA_016764835.1 Paracoccaceae bacterium
GACGCCGCCCCCGATGAGCAGGTGCAAACCCCGGCCAGCCCGGATGCGCTGCCATCGGTTGACACATCTGAAGACACGCAAAACACCGCCCCGCCCGAAGCGGCGACCGAAACCGTGACCGAGGCCGAAGCAGGCTCTGGCGCCGTAGAGACATCTTTGCGCCCGCCCTCCCGGCCAAGCCGCCCGGCGACGGCCACAGCTGAGCCAGCGCCAGAGACACCAAGCCAGACCAATGCTGCCAGTTCAGATGATGTGGCCAATGCGCTGGCTCAGTCGCTGGCTAATGGTGGCGCAACGTCCGAGACCGAGACAACAGGGGCCGACGCGATCGGCCCGCCGCTTACCGCAACCGAGCGTGAAGGTTTTCGCGTGGCTGTGCAGGGCTGCTGGGTTGTCGATACCGGCTCTGAGGCGGCGCGGGTGACAATAACGGTAGCCTTTGAGTTAAACCTCGAGGGCCGTGTGGTGGCCAATGATGTGCGGATGCTTAGTGGCACTGGTGGCGGAGAGGCTGCAATTCGCAGTGCATTTGGCGCGGCCCGCCGTGCGGTTCTGCGCTGCCAGACCGAGACAGGCTATGATCTGCCAGCAGATAAGTATGAGCATTGGCGGGTGGTTGAGCTGACCTTCAACCCCGAAGAAATGCGGCTGCGCTGATATGGGGCGGTTGGGCACCAAGACATACAGAATTGTTGGCCGGGCGGTGCTTCTGGCCAGCCTTTCGCTAGGCGGGGCAGCTCAAGCGCAAGAGGCGCGCGCGCTAACGGCGGAGACGCAGATCGACCCGGTTTTCGCAAGCTTGCGCCAAGCCGTACAGCGCTGCTGGCTGGTTGATACCGGCTCTGCGGCCGCGCGCGTAACTGTTGGCTTTGAGCTGACGCCAGAGGGCAGGGTGGTGGCCAATGATGTGCAACTGCTCAGAGGCTCAGGTGGAAATGATGCGGCCATCGGCGCGGCCTTTGCCGCCGCCCGGCGCGCCGTTTTGCGCTGCCAGTCCCAATCTGGCTATGATCTGCCCGCAGATAGCTTTGCACACTGGCGCAATGTTGAGCTGACATTCGACCCCCAAGCAATGGGGCTGCGTTGATATGGCGCATACCCCTTCGCGGCGGGCCATTATGGCGCTAAGACTAACCGGCAAGGCGCTGCCTTGCGCACAAGATTGGCCTCTATGGCCCCCGAAAGTGAGAACCCGATGGTAATTAAACTCAGCCACCTGATGAAGCCGTTGCTTGCGGTCCTGATGCTTGCTCTCGCGGCCATACCGGCCCAAGCGCAAAGTCAGGGGCCGCTGCGCATTGAAATTACCCAAGGCGTGATCGAGCCGTTGCCCTTCGCGGCACCTGTCTTTGCCGCAGAAACCTCAGGCGCAGGGCAGTTGGCCGCCGATATCACGGCCCTTGTCGCCCAAGACCTCGCTGGCACCGGGTTATTCCGTGAAATTCCGGCGACGGCGTTTATCTCCACCGTTTCGTCCTTTGCTCAGCCCGTGGCCTATGCCGACTGGCGGGCAATAAACGCGCAGGCGCTTATCACCGGGGCGGTCAGTGTCTCTGGCAATGATCTGGTGGTCAAGTTTCGGCTTTATGATGTGTTTACCGGGGCCGAGCTGGGCACTGGCCTGCAATTTGCAGGCACTGCCGATGGCTGGCGGCGCATGGGCCACAAGGTTGCCGATGCAGTCTATAACCGGATCACCGGCGAGGGCGGCTATTTTGACAGCCGGGTGGTTTTTGTCTCCGAATCCGGCCCCAAGGACAACCGGGCGCGCAGGCTGGCGATTATGGACTATGACGGCGCGAATATTCGGTTTCTGACCGATAGTTCGGCGCTGGTGCTGGCGCCGCGCTTTTCGCCGTCCGGCGACCGGCTGCTCTATACCAGCTATGAAAGCGGATTTCCGCGCATCAATCTCTTGGATGTCGCCTCTGTTGGCCGCCGCACGATCACCACGGCCGACGGTGAAATGGCGTTTTCGCCACGCTTTTCGCGGGATGGCACGCAGGTGATTTATAGTCTGGCAAATGGCGGCAATACTGACCTTTGGCGCTCGACACTGGCCTCTGGCCAACATGTGCGGCTGACCTCTGCGCCCTCAATCGAGACCTCGCCCAGCCTGTCGCCCGATGGCACGCAGATCGTGTTTGAGAGCGACCGTTCCGGCACCCAGCAGATCTACATCATGCCGCTAAACGGCGGAGAACCAAGGAGAATTACCTTTGGCGAGGGCCGCTACGGCAGCCCTGTCTGGTCGCCGCGCGGCGACCTGATTGCCTTTACCAAACAAAATGCTGGCCGGTTCCATATTGGCGTTATGCGCACAGATGGCTCTGAAGAACGGCTGCTCACAGCATCGTTTCTTGACGAGAGCCCAACATGGGCGCCCGGTGGCCGGGTGCTGATGTTTACCCGTGAGACCCAGGGGCCAACCGGCGGTCCGTCGCTATACTCGGTCGATATTTCGGGGCGAAATCTGCGCCAAGTGCCAATACAGGGCTTCTCGTCGGATGCGTCATGGGGCCCAGTGCAGCGCTAGGGATACCGCGCAGGGGCGGCTGCGTGGAAGGCTGAGGCAAAATAATAACGCGTACAAATGTATCGCACAAAAAGTAAAATGAACAAACGAGCGGACAGGACATAATATGAGAAATTCACTCAAGCTGGTATTGGTGCTGGCTGTGCTCGGCGTTTCTGCCTGCACCAACCCAAACAGATTTGGCGGCAATACGGGCGATGAGGTACCGATTTTTGCTGATCCGCCACCGCTGACCGGGGCCGAGAACCCGGCAAGCGCAGAGTATTTTACCCAAACCGTCGGCGACCGGGTTTTGTTTGAGGTTGACCAATCCTCGCTAACCGCCGCTGGCATGGCCGTGCTGGACGGGCAGGCGCGGTGGCTGTTGACCAATGCCGATTATCTCGCCGTGATAGAGGGCCATGCCGATGAGCAGGGCACCCGCGAATATAACCTCGCCCTTGGCGCAAGACGGGCCAATGCGGCGCGCGAATATCTTATCTCACGCGGTGTGCCAGAGTCGCGTCTACGCACGCTGAGCTACGGCAAAGAGCGCCCAATCTCGATCTGTTCGGAAGAAAGCTGCTATGCGCAGAACCGCCGAGCGGTTACGGTGATTGCGGCTGGCGCGCTGAGCTAAAGTGGGCGGGCTGTGACAATATAAAGTTTGGCGGAGAATATCAGGTATGATGCGGTGGATTTGCAAGGCGGCGGTTCTGTCTTTGGCTTTGGGCCTGAGCGCGCCGGCCTATGCCCAAGATCAAACATTAGCTGATATTCGCCAAGAACTGTCGCTGCTTTATGTCGATGTGCAACGCTTGCGCACCGAGCTGAGCACCACTGGTGCTGCCACCGCTGCTGGTGGCACATCGGCGCTTGAGCGGCTCAATGCGATAGAGCAACAGTTGCAGCGGCTGACAGCCAAGACCGAAGAACTCGAATTTAGGGTCAACCGGATTACGGTCGATGGCACCAACCGCATTGGTGATCTGGAGTTCAGGCTTTGTGAGCTGGAGGCCCAATGCGACATTGCCATGCTGGGCGACACGCCAGACCTTGGCGGGGTCGACAGTGCCGCTGCCGTGCCCACGCCACACCTAGCCCCGCAAACCGGCGGGCCGCAGCTGGCTATTGGCGAGCGGGCAGATTTTGAGCGGGCGTCTGAGGCGCTGGCCGCAGGTGATTTTCAAAGCGCCGCCGACCTCTTTGCGGCTTTTGCAGCGGCCTATCCGGGCGGGCCACTAAGCGCCAATGCGCAATACCATATAGGCGAAGCAATGGAGGGCTTGGGTGAGACCTCTGACGCCGCCCGCGCTTACCTCGAAGCATTCTCCGGCGCGCCAGACGGTGACGTGGCCCCAGCCTCGCTCTACCGGCTTGGCCGCGCGCTCGGCCAGCTCGGCC
>JAESRD010000131.1 GCA_016764835.1 Paracoccaceae bacterium
GTGCGCAAGGTGATTGACGGTATCCGCGAACACAATATTCGGGCGATCTTCTGCGAAAGCACGGTGTCGCAGGCCCCGGCCCAGCAGGTGGCGCGCGAAACCGACGCGGTCTATGGCGGCGTGCTTTATGTTGATAGTTTGACCGAGGCTGACGGTGATGTGCCGACTTATATTGACCTGCTGCGGGTGACGACCGAGACCATTGCCCGAGGGTTGACGCAATGAGCCAGAATACTGGAATTGTTGCCCGCGATGTGACCGTGACCTACCGCAATGGCAACACCGCTTTGCGGGATGCGACTTTTGACATCCCCACTGGTACGATTACCGCCCTTGTTGGCGTCAACGGCTCTGGCAAGTCTACATTGTTCAAGGCGATTATGGGCTTTGTTCCGGCGGCCAAGGGCGAGATTACTGTGCTGGGCATGCCGGTTAAGGAAGCCTTGCGCAAAAATGTGGTCGCCTATGTGCCGCAAGCCGAGGAGGTTGACTGGAGCTTTCCGGTTTTGGTCGAAGATGTGGTGATGATGGGCCGCTACGGCCATATGGGGTTTTTGCGCCGTCCTAAAACAACCGACCACGAGGCGGTGACCCTGGCTCTTGACCGGGTTGGGATGACCGAGTTTCGACACCGCCAAATAGGCGAGCTGTCTGGTGGCCAGCGCAAACGGGTGTTTCTCGCCCGCGCTTTGGCGCAAGACAGCCAAGTTATCTTGCTCGATGAGCCGTTTACCGGGGTCGATGTCAAAACCGAAGAGGCCATCATAGCGCTTTTGCGCGAGATGCGCGACGAGGGCAAAGTCATGCTGGTCTCGACCCATAACCTTGGCTCTGTGCCAGAGTTTTGTGACCGCACCGTGCTGGTTAAAGAGACCATTCTGGCTTTTGGCCCAACCAAAACCACCTTCACCCGCGAAAACTTAGAGCAAGCCTTTGGCGGTGTGCTGCGCCACTTTGTGCTCGGCGGCTCTGACCTGCATGATGATGATGACAGTCGCAGGGTCCACGTCATTACCGATGATGAACGGCCCTTTGTTATCTATGATGATGCCAAAGTTGAAAGCACCGATGAGGCGGCAAAATGATCGAGACGTTGCTTTTGCCATTCGGCTATAACTACATGTTCAAT
Source organism: Paracoccaceae bacterium (assembly GCA_016764835.1). The sequence continues at coordinate 1,130 of JAESRD010000131.1, forward strand.
GCGATGTGGGTTTCAGCGCTGGTCGGCGGGGTTTGCGCTTTTTTGTCGGCTTATCTGATGCTTAAGGGCTGGTCGCTGATCGGCGATGCGCTCAGCCACTCTATCGTGCCGGGCGTGGCCGGGGCCTATATGCTGGGGCTGCCCTTTGCTTTGGGGGCCTTCGCCGCGGGCGGGCTGGCGGCCGCCGCTATGCTGTTTCTGACCGAGCGGTCAGGGCTCAAGGAAGATACAGTTATTGGCCTGATTTTCACCTCGTTCTTCGGGCTGGGCCTGTTCATGGTCTCGCTGTCGCCCATGTCGGTCAGCATTCAAACCATCACCATGGGCAATATTTTGGCCATCACCCCGTCTGACACATTGCAACTGGCGATCATTGGTTTTGTCACCCTCGCCGTGCTGCTGGCCAAGTGGAAAGACCTGATGGTCACCTTCTTTGACGAGAACCATGCGCGCTCTATTGGTATCAATACCGGGCTGCTTAAGGCGGTGTTCTTCACCCTACTGGCCGCATCTTGCGTTGCCGCGTTGCAGACGGTTGGCGCGTTTTTGGTCATTGCCATGGTCGTCACCCCCGGCGCGACCGCCTATTTGCTGACAGACCGGTTCCCTATTCTGCTGATCTTAAGCGTGGCCATTGGCACTATCACCAGCTTTGTCGGCGCCTATCTGAGCTTCTTTGTCGACGGGGCTACAGGCGGGCTGATTGTCTCGCTGCAAACGCTGATCTTCTTGGTGGTGTTCTTCGTCGCCCCCAAACACGGCTATATCGCGGCGCGCCGCCGCGCCGCCAAAGCGCTGGTATAGCCATGATAGATACACTGCTCCAGCCGTTCCAATTCGCCTTTATGAACAATGCGTTCATTATGCTGACCATCATCGCCGTGCCGACAAGCTTGTTGTCATGCTACCTTGTGCTCAAAGGCTGGTCGCTGATGGGCGACGCCATCAGCCACGCCGTGCTGCCCGGTGTGGTGCTGGCCTATGTGCTGCATATTCCGCTGATTATCGGTGCCTTTGCCGCTGGCATGGTTTGCGCTTTGCTCACCGGGTTTCTGGCCGAGAACAGCCGGGTCAAGCAAGACACCGTCATGGGCATCGTGTTTTCTGGCATGTTTGGTTTTGGCATCGTGCTCTACACCAAAATCAGCACAGATGTGCATCTCGACCATATCCTGTTCGGCAATATGCTTGGGCTCAATACGCAAGATCTGTGGACATCGGGGCTGATTGCCGCCTTTGTCGCTCTTGTCATCATCCTCAAACGGCAGGATTTTTTGCTGCATGCCTTTGACCCGATCCAAGCGCGGGCTGTTGGGCTGCCAGTCGGGTTGCTGCATTACGGATTGCTGACGCTGATCTCGCTAACCATTGTCGCCACGCTCACATCTGTTGGCATAATCTTGTCCATCGGGCTACTTATCGCCCCCGGCGCTATTGCATTTTTGCTGACCAAACGGTTCGAGACCATGCTGATAATCGCGGTGATTGTCACCGTGTTTTCCGGCTTCACCGGCATCTATATCAGCTTCTACATTGACAGCGCACCAGCGCCGACAATCATCCTCGTGCTGACAGCCATTTTTATTGCCGTGTTTATTCGCTCTGGCATTCTTATCAGAAGACAGACCAACAGCGCCTAAAGCCCGCCTTTTGCGATCAACCCAGAGTGAGCCCAATGCCCAAAGCCTATAGCGTAACAGTCGGGGCCATGTTTTGCTGGGCACTCCTCAGCGTTGCTTCGCGCATATTGCTGCTGACATATGAGTTTGACCCGTGGATGTTTAGCTTCATTCAACTCTGCGCAGGCGGGGTGACTTTGTTGCTGCTAAGCGCAAAAAGCGGGCTAGATGCGCGCAGCTTTTTGCGGCCGGTCACTTGGCTTCTCGGTGCATTTCGTGTGGTATCGGCAGCGCTTTATACCACAACGCTTTCGCTGATCAGCGTGCTCGAAGCGGGTATTCTTGGCACGTTAAACCTGCCTGTCATCGTTGTTGCCGTTTGGCTGCTGTCGCGCAAACGCCCGCGCGGAGTTGAATGGCTTGGCCACTTGCTGATCCTTGGCGCTATTGCGTTTTTGGTCCGCGGATTGGAGGCAGAAATTAGGTTTCAGGCGGCTTGGTTGATGGGGCTAAACGCGCTGTGTCTGGCGGCAATCACCCTGCTCTCAGAGCGCCATCCCGACAATATATCAGACGATGCCGGGGCAAGAGCCCGCTTTGCCGGGACGGTTTTGCTGATAACGGCGGCGTTTTTCTTGGTCATCCGTTTCGCCCAAAACGGGCTGACCGGCGGCCCGATAGAGCTACCTTTGCTGATCTCGGGCATCACTGTTGGCATTTTGCTGCGCGCACCGGCAATGTTTCTGGCATTTTGGTCAATCCGGCTGGCCGGGGCCATGGGCTATACCGCCGCCGTTACACTCTTGCCAATCTTTGGCATGGCTATTGAGCAGGCGGCCGTTGGCCTCGGTCTGCTTGACGAGACAAGGTTTCGCATGGAAACCCTCGGCCTCGCGCTGGTGATGATCAGCGGCACATTGCTGGTGGTATTGTCACGCCGCAAAAGCAAACCTTTGGGCGACATCGAAAAGGTTTAGGCTTTTGCTGACCCCGCCCAATCGGCTAGAATATGCCATGAGCAAACCACGCGAAGCAGATCTTTATGCGCCGGTAAAGGCGCATTTGGCCCGGCAAGGCTATGTCGTAAAGGGCGAAGTTGGGGCGGTAGATGTCGTGGCCCGGCGCGGTGATGAAGAGCCGCTGGTGGTTGAGCTGAAGCTGGGCTTCAGTCTGGCGCTGTTTCATCAAGGTGTTGACCGTTTGGCGCTGACGGACTTGGTCTATGTCGCGGTGCCGCACAAGCCCGGCAAACCATTTGCACGCGCGCTCAAAGACAATGTGGCGCTTGCCCGCCGCGTCGGGCTTGGCGTTATGGTGGTGCGTTTGCGCGACAATCATGTCGAGGTCGTGGCCGACCCTGTGCCCTATGCGCCGCGTAAATCAAAGAAAAAACGGGCCCGGCTGCTCAAGGCTTTTGACCGGTTACAGGGTGACCCCAATGAGGGCGGTGCCACCCGGCATGGGCTGGTCACAGGCTACCGCCAAGATGCTGTAAAATGCGCCCGGTTCTTAGCTGTGCACGGGCCGTCGAGCGGGGCGAAGGTCAAAGAATGGGCCGAGGTGCCAACGGCAACGCGGATCATGGCCGATGATCATTACGGCTGGTTTGAGCGAGTCGAGCGCGGGGTTTATGGACTGACAATAAAGGGCAGCAAAGGGCTGGCTGATTTTGGCGATGTTTGATCTTTAATGTGCGGTGGTCGTGCCCTTTCAGAAGATATCGGGCTCGCCAGCACTACGCCCAAACCCCGTTTCAAGAAAATCGAAATCACAGCCCTTGTCGGCCTGCGTCACATGCTTTGCATAAAGATACCCGTAGCCGCGCTCAAAGCGCGGCGCGGGGGCTACCCAAGCCGCCCGGCGGCGCGCCAGCTCGGCGTCACTCACCAACATATCGAGGCGGCGACCGTCAAGATCGAGCCGGATGATATCGCCGGTTTTGAGCAGCGCTAACGGCCCGCCAACAAAGCTCTCAGGGGCTATATGCAGCACACATGCGCCATAAGATGTGCCCGACATTCGCGCGTCTGATATCCGCAACATATCACGATATCCTTGCTTTATCAGTGCCTTAGGGATAGGTAACATGCCCCATTCGGGCATGCCCGGCCCGCCTTGTGGGCCTGCATTGCGCAGCACCATCACCGTGTCTGGGCTGATCTCTAAATCCTCATCATCAACGGCTTTTTTCATCTCGGGGTAGCTGTCAAACACCAAAGCCGGGCCTTGGTGAGTGTAGTATTTTGGGTCGCAAGCTGCGGGTTTTATCACCGCCCCATCTGGGCAAAGATTACCGCGCAAAACCGCCAGCGAGCCCTCTTTGTAAACCGGATTTGACAGCGGCCGGATCACATCATCATTGTAAACTTCGGCCCCTTCAAGGTTCTCGCCCATGCTCTTGCCGGTGACTGTCAGACAGGTCGTGTCGAGCATGTCTTCGATCTGTTTCATCAGCGCCCGAAGGCCGCCCGCATAGTAAAAATCTTCCATCAGATAGTCTTTGCCCGAGGGGCGGACATTGGCGATCAGCGGCGTGATCCGGCCCAAAGCATCAAGATCATCAAGCGTAAAATCAACCCCCGCGCGCCGGGCCATGGCGATCAAATGCACGACGGCATTGGTTGAGCAGCCGGTGGCCATCGCCACCACGGCGGCATTGCGACAGGCGGCATGGGTGATGATTTTGTCCGGTGTGAGATCTTCCCAAACCATCTCAACGTTGATGTGGTTGCTCAGGTAACCAAAACGGGCTTTATGTTTGTATTGGACCGGGACACAGGCGAACCCTTCTACGGGGTTGAAGAACGGGCTGTGCCCCAAACGGA
>JAESRD010000132.1 GCA_016764835.1 Paracoccaceae bacterium
GCGAGACCCGGACCATTGCCTCGGCCATCTATGCCTTTGTCCAAAGCCCCGGCGGCGAGGGCGCGGCCTTGCGGCTGGTCGTGGTCTCCGTCGTTATCTCGATAGCCGCTTTGCTGGTTTCTGAGGCCCTCGCGGCGCGCGTCTCACGCCGGATCGCTGGCGGGCAGGAGCGCCGATGAGCCTTGATGTCTCCTTCAAGCTAGACCGGGGCGACGGTGTTGAGCTGAGCTTTAAGGCCGGGCCGGGGATAACGGCTCTGTTTGGCCGCTCGGGCGCGGGTAAAACCACGGTCGTTGATGCAATCGCCGGTTTGGTGCGGCCTCAGTCGGGGCATATTGCCATGGATGGGCGGGTTCTATTCGATGCGCAGACCGGGGTTAACCTCAAGCCACATCAGCGCAATATGGGCTATGTTTTTCAACAGGCGCGGCTGTTTCCGCATATGAGCGTTGCCGGTAATTTGGCGTATGGCCAGCGACGGCGGGGCGGGGCAAACCGGAAAAGACTGGCGCAGGTGGCTGAGCTGCTGGGCATTGAGCAGTTGCTGGATCGGCGTCCTGCGGCTCTATCTGGTGGCGAAGCGGCGCGGGTGTCGATAGGGCGCGCTTTGCTCAGTGCGCCCAAAATGCTGCTGATGGACGAGCCCTTTGCCGCCCTTGATGCGCCGCGGCGGGCGGAGATTTTGCCCTATTTGGAGCGCTTGCGCGACGAAGAAGGCCTGCCGATTGTCTATGTCAGCCACAATGTGGCCGAGGTGGCGCGGCTGGCTGATACGATTGTTGTGCTTGAGCAGGGCCTGGTGCTGCGGGCCGGTCCGGCGCTTGATGTCCTGGCAGACCCGGCCACAGCCGCACATTTTGGCGCGCAAGATGCCGGTGCCGTGCTGCTGGGCCGGGTAGCGGCGCGCTACGCTGATGGGTTGATGCAAGTGCGCCTCAGCGGCGGCGAAGTGTTGTTGCCCGACATCCCGGCGGCAGTGCTCGGGCAGAGCCTGCGCATACGCATTGCGGCGCGCGATATTATTTTGTCGCTGTCAGCGCCCAGCGGGCTCTCGGCGCTCAATGTTCTGGCTTGCACGGTCGAAGAGCTGCACGAGCAAAATGGCAGCGTTTTGGTCAAGTTGCGGGTGGGCGCTGACGCGCTGCTGGCCCGGATAACCGGCCGCTCGGCGATCCATCTTGGCCTGCGCAAAGGCTTGGCCTGCCATGCGATTATTAAGTCTGTCTCGGTCGCGGGCGGGGCCAGTATTTGGACCAATGCGCAAGAAGAGATTGGTTAAACATATGCGGTTTATATGGCCGCAACCGGTCACAAGCCGCGCAAAAGCACCGATAAGCGCCAAAAGCGCCGGTTTGGGCCCGATATCAGGCCTGCCCGGTCTGGCAAGCGCGGCCGGTCTGGCCTAACATGTCTGAGCATAGGGCCTGATGGGACAGGCGTTTGTGCATCTGCTGACAGACCCTTGGGGGGGAACGATTTTGCGAATATTTAGTCGCGCGGCTTCGGTTGCGGCGTTGATCCTTGCGGTGAGCATGGGGTTCTCGGCCAGTTTGGCCACTGCGCAGACCGCGCCAGACACGGCACAAAATACTGCACAAATTACAGCGCCAGCCCGGCTGCTCTTTGTTGGTGCATCGGCTGATGAGCAGCTGAACGGCCCTATTCCGCCAGCGCTTTCGGTTCTGTCATTGCCGAGCCTGCCGCAGCCCGCCGACGCCGAGATTGCAGCGCTGTCATCTATGTTGCGGGCAAACCCGGTATCAACATTTGAGGCGCCGTCATCCGGGCCTTATTTGGCCCAAACTGGCGCGCTTTATCTGGTCACTGATTTCGGCTTGACCGGGGGGCAGACCACACAGATTGAAATGGGCGATCAAAGCTTTGGGCTTGACGATCTGGGCTCACGGCTCTCGGCCTTGCTCGCAGCCTTTGAGCCTGCGCAGCGCGCCATTGGCTTCTTTCGCATTGATGATCCGCAAGACCTGTTGCCTGTGCATTTGCCGCAGCTGCGCCAAACCATTGACGCCGCCGGTTTCGGCGTGGCGGTGATCATGGTTTATGACCAAGCTTGCACGCACCAGCGCTTGCCGTTGCATTACACCGTTTTGGCTGGCTTGGCCGATAGGTTGCCGATGGGCAATGGCGATGGCCGCTCTGATAGCACTGAGGTGCAAAACTGGCTGGGCCGCGCACTTACCCGCGACACGGCGCGCCAAACCAGCGGGCATTGTGCGGCGGCCTATAGCTTGATTATCAGCGCGGATGCGCCAGATGCCGCTTTGGTACAGCACAGTGCTGAGCCATTATTCCCGCAAATCACCGCCGCTTTTGAGCTCGAATACTTCGAGGCATTATTCCTTGTCGGGCTACAAAATACCGCCGCTGAGCAACCTATAGATGCCTATTTGGCGGCCTGTACCTATTGCCCGTTTGAGCCAGACTTGCGCGATCTGCGCCGCCAAATCGTGGCCCGCCAGCAAACAGCCGCCATGGAGCAAGTGCTCTGGCAGCGGATCGGCGATGATACAGACCCGGCGCGGCTAGAAGTTTATCTGTTAAATTGCAGCATCTGCGCCTTTAGCGACGACGCTCATGCCCGGCTAGACCGGCTCGATGAGATCGCCAGTGCCCGCGTCGCCGAGACGGCGGCATTTGACGAGATCAGCGCGGCAGGTGACATCATCGCCCTGCGCGACTGGGTGCAAAACTGCACAGCCTGTTTGCAAAAGGACGCGGCATTGAGCCAGATCGATGCGCTTGAGGCGGATGAGATCTATCAGGCCGAACAGACAGCGCTCAATGCGGCACTCAGCGCCCAAAATCCGCGCGCTCTGGCCGCATGGTTGGCTGAGTGCACGCTCTGCGGTGGGGCCGAAGACGCCCAAGCCGCGCTGACCCAGATAGAGGCGCAAAACGCTGCCGCTGGTCCCTGCCTTGCCGCCGCCGGGCTGCCGCAGCAGGGTGGGCCACGTCTGCTCAGCGAGATCGATGCTACAGTGGCCGCCGAGGCCTGCGGCCAGCTGGGCGCGCTGTTCCCCGGCAATGGCACGGCGGCAACATTGCTGGCCCGCATTGCCCAGGCACAGGGCGATGCGGCCGCTGCGCTGACAGGCTATGAAGCCGGCATGCATGCTGGCTATGCCCCCGCCTTTGGCCTTGCCGCCCATGCTGCCTATGCGCCCGAAACCGGCGAGGCCGATTATGCCTTGGCTGCAACCTTGGCCGAAGCGGGCTACGCGCACGGCGACTGGCTGTCTGGCGAGGTGCTGACGGTGATGTATTCACGCGGGTTGACCCCGGGCAAAGGTGCGCCAGAGGCGTTTGCCGTGGCCGAAGATCACGGCGATCAGGGCAACCACGCAGCCCAGTTCTTTACCGGGTTCTTCCACCTCAGTGGCATTGGCACCCCGGCCTCACCCGCCGAGGCCGAACGCTGGCTGCGCCGGGCAACCGATGGCCGCTATGCGCGGGCTTATGCCTTTTTGGCTGGTCTTTATGAAGACGGGGCCACGGGTATAACCCGTGACGACGCCCAAGCAGCCGAGCTGTACTGGGCTGGGTTGATCGCGGGCGATGCAACCGCGCTTGAGCGGCTGACAACCCAGCTCTCAGACCGCAACCGCAATGTGGTGCGCATGGTTCAGACCAAACTGGCCGCGGCTGGGGTTTTTCGCGGCCGGGTCGATGGTATCTCTGGGCCAAATACGCTTAATGCGGTGCAAACCTATGCCCGCCAAATCGCTGAGGAATAAATCCTAAATGAGTACGAGAATAATTGCAGCCCTAGGCTTGTCATTGTTTATGAGCCTGAGTGCCGCGCCGGTTATGGCCGAACAATCTGGCGGTTTGGCCGGGCTCGATTGCCCGTCAGAGCCTGTGCGGATTGTCGTTTTGGGCGACTCGCTGGCCGACGGTCTTTGGGGCTCATTCACCCGCGCCTTCGCCGCTTGTTCGGGCGTGTCAGTTGAGCGGCGCACAACGGTTTCTGACGGCCTTGTCAGGTCCGGCCCAGACACATGGCTCGCCCGCGCAGCCGAGGGCGGCCCGGCCGATCTGATTGTGCTGCAAATCGGCGCGAATGACATAACCAACTTGCGCAGTGGCACCACGCGTCTGGTTTGGGGCACTGATGAGTGGCGCGCCGCATATGACGCCCGTGCCGAGGCGCTGGCGACCGGTCTGCTGGATTTGGCTGATGACGTGATCTGGATGGGCTTGCCGATCGTTGGCCGCGCTCAATTTGAAGAAGGCTACCGGGTTATTACCGGTCTTCAGGCCGCCGCCGCCGAGCGGGCCGGGGCGCGGTTTGTTGACACGCATGAGCCGATGACCTTTGGCGCAAGCGAGTTTGTAATGTCGGCGCAGGTCGAGGGCCGCACGCGCCAGATCCGCAATAATGATCAGGTGCATTTCACCCAGCTGGGTTATGATCTGGTGGCGGGATTGTTGCGCGCCGATGTTGAGAACGTGTTCCAAGCCCGCAGCCGTGAGGCCGCTTTGGGCGGGCTGGTGCTGCAATAAATGCGCCGGTTTGGCGGTTTTGTGTTGGCTTTGTCGTTGGCGGGGCTACTGGCGGCGTCGCCCAGCTTGGGCCAAGATCTTGGGCTGAGCCTGACCGAACCTGCGCCCTACCGTGCGGCCCAAACCGGGCAAGAGCTGCGCTCTGACATTAGCGGCCTGCGCCCGGCGCGGTTGCTGGTTATCGGTGACAGTCTGGCGCAAGGCTTTGGTTTTGTTCTTGAAACCCGGGTACCAGAGCAAGAGCTGTTGATAAGCGTGCGCAATGATGCGCGCATCTCCACTGGGCTCTCAAGGGCTGACTTTTACGACTGGCCGGCGCATTTCGCCCAGATGGCAGCGGAGCAAGCACCCGATATTGTCGTCATTCATTTTGGCTCAAACGATATGCAGGCGATATTGGCCGATGGCGGCCGGACCGCTCTGCGCAGCGCTGAATGGGAGGTGCAGTACCGGCGTCAAATCCGCAAGATTTTGGAGATCGCGGCCCAGTACCAAATCATCACCTATTGGCTCGGGCCGGCGCCTGACAAACACCGCAATCTCAATGCGCATCTGGCCCGGATAAACCCGTGGATCGCGCAAGAAGCCGCCGCTGCTGGCGCGGTCTATTTGCCGCTCAGCCCGTTGACCGCAGCCCCTGACGGCAGCTATGCGCGGGCGGTTGGCGGCGCGGTGTTGCGCACGGGTGACGGCTCTCATTTCACCGCCCGTGGCTACCGCTTGGTGGTTGATCATTTGCTGGGCCAGATCACCGCACGTTTTGCGCAACTGGCCCCGTCGCCGGTTGATCTGCTCGCGCAGATGGCGCTGCAATAATGCTGTTTCCGACACTCGAATTTGCGCTGTTCTTTTGCGCTGTGCTAACGCTCAACCAGTTTGTCGCCCGCAGCCCGGGTTGGCGCAAAGCGCTGCTTTTGGCGGCGTCATATATGTTTTATGCGGCGTGGGATTGGCGGTTTTGCGGGCTAATGGCGGCAGCCTCAGCGGTGGCTTGGGGCGGCGGGCTGTTGGCGGGCAACAGGGCGCGGCCGGGTCTGGCCAAAGCGGCCATGATCACCAGCATTGTGGCGTTGATGTCCCTGTTGGCCGTGTTCAAATACTTCAACTTTTTCACACTGTCATTGCAGCAGCTCTTTGATGGCTCAAGCCTTGCGCGTGACATCTCTTGGATGCGGATCGTGCTGCCGGTTGGCATATCGTTTTATACGTTTCAGGCGGTGTCCTATGTTGTCGATGTGTCGCGCGGCGATGTCGCGGCGCGGCGCAACCCGGCGGATGTGTTCCTCTACATATCCTTCTTTCCGCAGCTGGTGGCCGGGCCGATTGTGCGGGCGGCTGACTTCTTGCCGCAGATTGATGCGCCGTTTCGTGTGACGCGGCAAATGCGAGCCGTGGCCGTGGTGCTGATCTTGTCTGGCCTGCTCAAAAAGATGGTCATCGCCAATTACATTTCGGTCGGGCTGGTTGACCCGGTTTTTGACTTTCCGCAGGCGGCGAGCATGTTGGAAATTTGGGCGGCGACACTCGGTTACGGTGTGCAAATCTACTGCGATTTTTCGGGCTATTCCGACATTGCAATCGGCGTGGCCCTGCTGCTCGGCTACCGTTTCGCCCGCAACTTTGACCAACCATACCGGGCGAAATCTTTCGCCGACTTTTGGCGGCGTTGGCATATTTCGCTCTCAAGCTGGATCAGAGATTATCTGTATATTCCGCTGGGCGGAAACAGCGGCGGGGCGCTGCGGCAAAGCGGCGTGCTGATGCTGGTCATGCTGCTGGCCGGTTTGTGGCACGGGGCCGGGTGGAACTTTGTGCTTTGGGGCGGGCTGCACGGTGCGGTGCTGGTCGCCGAGCGGGCAAGCCCGTGGCGCATGCGGTTGAAACCGGCGCTGGTATTCGCGGTCGTATTCGCGCTGTGGGTGCCGTTTCGGGCGGCTGATATGGGCGTGGTTGGCGGCATTTTTAGCGGGCTGTTTGGTGGCGGGGCCGGGCTTGGCACGATAAGCTTGCCGCTCTTGGTGCTGATGGCGCTAGGCTTGGCGCTAAACTGGTTGCCTGTGCGCTGGCGGCTCAGCGCCGAGCAACGGTTGGGCGCAATGCCGACCTTCATCCAAGCGGCGCTGTTGGCGCTTGGCACGGTGCTGCTGTTTGGGCTGGCGCAAGACGGCACGGCGCCGTTCATATACTTTCAGTTCTAGGGGGGGTGATGCGACAAGGGCTGATATTTGTGACAGTGCTCTGGGCCGGTTTGGGCGGGATCTGGCTCGGGTCGGGCGAAGCGGTGCTCGACCTCGCCTTTGCCTTGCCAGATATTGGTCCGGTTGATGATATCATCATTATAGCTGTGGTCTGGGCCGAAGATCTGCGCGCGCCGCTTGGTGTGCCAGACTGGTTTGGCGCTCTGCGCGCTGGGCTGCACCGGCTGACCGGGCTCGGCGGCTGAAACCAGCCCTAGATTGCACCACTGGGCTTGACCTTTAAGGCGCGGGCGCGCACCGATAGGACAAGTAACAGCAAAGCGAGCAGATAGATGACGTGGGGTTTTTGGGTTGATCGTGGTGGCACATTTACGGATGTGATTGGGCGTGATCAGGCGGGTAATTTGCACCCGCTGAAACTGCTATCCGAAAACCCCGGCCAGTATGATGATGCGGCTGTTGAGGGCATGCGGCGGCTGTTGGGGCTTGGCCCCGACGC
>JAESRD010000133.1 GCA_016764835.1 Paracoccaceae bacterium
AAGCCGCCCGCCAAGCCAGCGATGGCCGCGTCATTGCCGTGCATCAGCCGCACCGCTACACCCGCCTTGCCGGGCTGTTTGATGACTTTTGCAGCTGTTTTAACGACGCTGATGTGGTCGGGATTACTGATATTTATGGCGCTGGCGAAGAGCCTATCGCGGGCGCGGGCCGTGATGATCTGGTCGCAGGCCTTATTCGCCATGGTCACCGCCATGCCCGCGCTGTGACCAGCGAAGATGATCTGGAGCGCCTTGTGCGCGAACAGGCCCGGCCGGGTGATATTGTCGTCTGTCTTGGCGCAGGCACAATCAGCGCTTGGGCCAACGGGCTGCCCGCGCGGCTGGAGCAAGACAAATGAGCACAGCCATGTTTGCCGCCTGCATCTGGGTGCTTTGCGCCACTGCCACGGCATTTATGCCAATGCGCTGGCAGATGTTTGTCGTCCCGGTTTTGGCGCTGGCGGCGATCGGCGTGCTTATCGCGATCGGCATGGCGCATGGTTGGGTCTATGTGGCGCTGGGGCTGATCGCTTTTGCCTCAATGTTCCGCCATCCGCTGCGCTACGGCTGGGCCAAGCTGCGCGGCCAAAACCCCCAACTGCCCGAGGAGCTACGCAAATGAGCCTGTCATATGCCTTTGTCGCCGGATGTGCGTGGCTGATTATGGCCAATGTGATGGGCATGTTGCCGTCAAAAGACAACCAATGGACCAATGCCCGCATCCTCATGGTGCTCGGCCTGCCGCTGACTGTTTGGATATATCAGAGCCACGGGCTTTGGGGCGCGCTGATCTTTCTGGCCCTCGCTGCCAGTATCTTGCGCTGGCCGCTTTGGCATTTGTGGCTGAGGATCAAGAAGAGCATGGGCAATGGCTAGGCCAAAGGCTTGCCGGGCTGCGCCCCATTCGTTACCACCGCCCGCATGAATAGATTTCCAACATTGCCCGGCCCCGAGCCGCGCGGCACACTCACCCCAAATCGCCCCCTCGCCGAGCTTACTTGGTTGCGGGTTGGCGGCCCGGCGCAATGGTTCTTTCAGCCCGCTGACGGCGCTGATCTGGCGGCTTTCTTGGCGGCCCTCCCGGCGGATATTTCGGTCTTCCCCATGGGTGTCGGCTCAAACCTGATCGTCCGTGATGGCGGTATTGATGGCGTCGTCATCCGGTTGGGGCGCGGGTTCAACCAGATCAACATTGACGGCGAACTCATCACTACAGGGGCGGCAGCCCTCGACGCCCATGTGGCTCGCAAAGCCGCCCAAGCGGGCCGAGATCTGACATTTCTGCGCACAATTCCGGGCACAATCGGTGGCGCAATCCGCATGAATGCGGGCTGCTACGGTGCCTATCTGGCTGACGTTTTCGTCAGCGCCACGGCAATCTTACGCGATGGCAGCGAGGTCACCCTTGGGCCAGATGACCTAAACTTCGGCTACCGCCACACAACCCTGCCGCCCGGCGCCGTGCTGACCAGCGCCACCCTGCATGCGCCGATTGGCGCGCCAGAGAAGCTAGAAGCCCGCATGGCCGAACAGATTGCTCGCCGTGACGCCAGCCAGCCAACCAAAGACCGCACAGCTGGCTCGACATTTCGCAACCCTGCCGGATTTTCATCAACCGGGCAGGCTGATGACAGCCAAGACCTCAAGGCATGGAAGGTGATCGACGATGCCGGTATGCGCGGGGCCACATGTGGCGGCGCAGTCATGAACACCAAACACCCCAACTTTTTGACCAATGCGGGCGGGGCCACGGCGGCTGAGCTGGAAGGATTGGGCGAAGAGGTTAGAAAAAAGGTTTACGATACCACTGGTCTGACGTTAGAGTGGGAAATTATGCGGATCGGCAATGCTGTGCCGCATGATGCTAAAAAATAACCCCAAAAGGGGCGGCTCTGGGCAAGAGCTAATGCGGTAAATGACGGGCGCAAAGCCCGCGAAATATATGAGGCTACGGGCAGTGTCAGGCAAGGCATCCCCTATTATCGCCGTCCTTTTGGGCGGCATGTCGGCTGAACGCGAGGTCTCTTTGTCCTCGGGTGCTGAATGTGCGGCCGCTTTGCGGACGGCAGGCTTCACCGTTGTCGAAATTGACGCGGGCGCTGATCTTGTGGCGCAGCTGCGCGCGGCCAAAGCCGATATCGTTTTTAACGCTTTGCATGGCCGCTGGGGCGAAGACGGCGCTGTGCAGGGCCTGCTGGAATGGCTGCAAATCCCATATACCCATTCGGGCGTATTGGCCTCGGCTCTGGCCATGGATAAGCAGCGCAGCAAAGAAGTTTTCCGCGCCGCTGGTTTGCCGTATTGTGTCAGCCAGATTGTGCCAAAGGCCGAGGCGCAAAAGGCGCATATCCTGCCGCGTCCCTATGTGATCAAACCCAATAATGAAGGCTCCTCGGTCGGCATCTATATTGTCGAAGAGGGGGCCAACCGCCCGCCGGAACTGTCTGACGCTATGCCACAAGAAGTCATGGTCGAAGCCTATGCGCCGGGGCGCGAGTTGACCGTGGCCGTGCTCGGCGACCGCGCCTTGGCTGTGACCGATATCCTCACCGATGGCTGGTATGATTACGACGCCAAATATGTGCCCGGTGGCTCGCGTCATGTGATCCCGGCAGTGCTGCCCCAAGCGATCACCGATGCCTGTCTCGACTATGCCATGCGCGCCCACAGCGCCCTTGGCTGCCGGGGGCTAAGCCGCACAGACTTTCGCTGGGACGAGACCCGCAGCCTTGACGGGCTGATCTTGCTCGAGGTTAACACCCAGCCCGGCATGACCCCAACATCGCTGGCCCCAGAGCAGGCCGCCCAGTGCGGCATAGACTTTCCAGCCCTGTGCAAATGGTTGGTCGAGGATGCGTCATGTCAGCGCTGAACCCGCCAACTGGCGCCTCGCGGCTCAAGCCGCCGTCGATCGTTTACCGCCCGCCGGGCTATGATGCGGCGCGCCTCAACCAGCAAAGCCTCGATGCTGCTGAGCTGGCAAATGAGCCTGCGCCAAAGCCAACTGCCCGCAAAGCCAAGGCCAAAACAGGCCGCGACCCGGCCCCGTCGCGCCTGCGCTACCGCTACCAGCGGCTGATGCTGACGCCCTTGTTTCGCAAGGCGTTGCGCTACGGTCTGCCTGCCGGCTTGGTGCTGCTGCTGGGTGGGCTGTGGTGGGGCGAGGACTCCAACCGCGCCATGATCACCGACAAATACCAGAATATGCGCTCCGCCATCCGGGCACGGCCAGAGTTTCGAGTGCAGCAGCTTGATGTATCGGGCGCTGATACCGTGCTGACAGGGGCCGTCGCCTCGCTGCTGAACATCGACTTTCCAATCTCGTCATTCGATCTTGATCTGGCGCAAATGCGCGCTTCAATCACGGAGCTAACAGCCGTGCGCGACGCCGTGCTGCGGGTCCGCCCCGGCGGCACGCTCGATATTCGGATTGTTCAGCGCGCGCCGGTTGCAGTCTGGCGGCACACTGATGGGCTGCGGCTGATCGACGAAGAAGGTGTTATGACAGGCATGATCACCTCACGTGCTGCCCGCCCAGACCTGCCGCTTATTGCCGGTGACGGCGCGCGTGCGGCGACCGACGAGGCCATGGCGCTGTTCGCTGCCGCCGCCCCAATTGCCCCGCATGTGCGCGGGCTGGTGCGGATGGGCGAGCGGCGTTGGGACATGATCCTTGAGGGTGGTCAGCGCATTCTCTTGCCAGCCATCGGCGCGGAAGCCGCCCTCAACCGGGTGCTCGCACTTGATGCGGCCCAAGGCATGTTCAAACTCGATATTACCGTGATCGATATGCGCAATGCGGCCCGCCCTATCGTGCGGCTCAGCCCCTATTCGAGTGACGCTGTGCAAGGCGCGGTGGTGCACCAATGAACAATAAAACAACAAAACCAATAAAGTCAGGCAGGTAACCCAATGAAGGACCTCTATCAAAGCCAGCGGGCCATGCGAAACATGCGCAAAGCGGCCATGCAGCGCGGGGTGATCGCGATTTTGGACGTTGGCACGTCTAAGATTGCCTGCCTTGTGTTGCGCTTTGATGGGCCTGAGCGGTTTACCGGCACTGACGGTGTTGGCACCATGGCCGGGCAGTCGTCGTTCCGGGTTATTGGCGCGGCCAGCACCCGCTCGCGCGGGGTGCGCTACGGCGAGATTGATACGATGCAAGAGACCGAGCGGGCGATCCGCACGGCGGTGCAATCGGCACAAAAGATGGCCAATCAGCGGGTTGATCACGTTATTGCCTGTATTGCTGGCGCGCGGCCGCGCAGCTACGGGCTTGTGGGCAATGTTGATATTGATGGCCAAGCGGTGACTGAGCTAGATGTCGGCCGAGTTCTGGCCGCCTGCGACGTGCCTGATTATGGGCCGGGGCGCGAAGTGCTGCACGCACAGCCGGTGAACTTCGCCCTTGATCACCGTTCTGGCCTGTCTGATCCGCGCGGCCATATTGGCCATAATCTCGCGGCAGATATGCATATGCTGACGGTCGATGCATCGGTGGTTGAGAACCTGCTTTATTGTATTAAGCGCTGCGATCTTGAGCTGGCGGGCCTGGCCTCCTCGGCCTATGCGTCCGGCATCTCGTCGCTGGTCGAAGACGAGCAAGAGCTTGGCTCGGCCTGCATTGATATTGGCGGCGGTTCCACGGGCATTTCGGTCTTTATTCGCCGACATATGATCTATGCTGACAGCGTGCGCATGGGCGGTGATCACATCACATCTGACATTTCGATGGGCCTGCAAGTGCCGACGGCAATGGCCGAACGGATCAAGACATTTTACGGTGGCGCCATGGCCACGGGCATGGATGACCGCGATATGATCGAGATCGGCGGCGACTCGGGCGATTGGGAACATGATCGGCGCACTGTCAGCCGGGCCGAGCTGATTGGCATCATGCGGCCGCGGATTGAAGAGATATTTGAGGAGGTCCGCGCCCGGCTTGATGCGGCTGGCTTCGAAGATTTGCCCAGCCAACAGATCGTGCTGACCGGCGGCAGCAGTCAGATACCGGGGCTTGACGGTTTGGCCTCGCGCATCCTTGGCCAGCAGGTTCGGCTTGGGCGGCCATTGCGGGTGCAGGGGCTGCCGCAGGCCAATACTGGCCCGGCCTTTTCCAGCGCTGTGGGCTTGGCGCTTTTTGCCGCGAATCCCCAAGATGAATGGTGGGATTTTGAGATACCAGCCGAGCGAAACTCGGCCAGATCGCTGCGAAAAGCCGTTAAATGGTTTAAGGATAACTGGTAATACGCAAGATTTTGCCTATTGACCGATATGCTGTGGGTTTACCCCCAGAATACCTCGATATTTTGTGGCGAAATTGTGTTTTTTTGGTGACGCCCTTAGCTCAACGGGCTAAGATCGGCGTAATATAGAAAAAAGTGCCCGGCGGGACGGGCCTAGAGCAGAACAGGCGGTTGCAATGGCGTTAAATCTTTCCCTGCCGGGGCAGGAAGATCTTAAACCTCGTATTACAGTATTTGGTGTTGGTGGAGCCGGGGGCAATGCGGTCAATAATATGATCGAAAAAAAGCTCGACGGTGTTGAGTTTGTTGTTGCCAATACGGATGCGCAAGCACTGCAACAGTCGCGTTCTGATGTGCGCATTCAGATTGGCGTGAAGGTTACCGAAGGGCTCGGCGCAGGCGCGCGCGCTTCTGTTGGTGCCGCTGCCGCCGAAGAGAGCATTGAGCAAATTGTAGACCATCTGGCGGGGGCACATATGTGCTTCATTACCGCTGGTATGGGTGGTGGCACCGGCACTGGTGCCAGAAAGCGCCTGTCCCATTACTTGACCGCCAAATAAAGCACGAAAACCTAAATCTTGGCTCTGTCCTCG
>JAESRD010000134.1 GCA_016764835.1 Paracoccaceae bacterium
TAGGGCGTATTTTGCTCAATCGAGGTTTGCAGAGCTGAAACTGCAACGCTACGCGCAATTTTTTCGCTTATTTTAGCGCTTTCCGCAATTTTCGTTGCCGTTTCAATCTTGGCCAGCAATTCGGTCTTGATCTGTTTTTCCAGTTCCCCAATGCGTTCTGAAAGTTCGGAGGTTTGCAATCCAAGTTCAGCAACAACATTGTCATCGCCTTGCCCCTGCCCGCTTTGCGCCAGTTTTTCCTGTAGTTGGGAAATCTGGGTTACAATGCTTTTCAGCTCATCCCCGTTTGCTTGCGCTTTTTTTCCTACTTCAAGGATGCGGTCCGCAGTTCCCTCATCAATTGGCGTTTTAGGGCCGCTATTTTGTTCGAGCCCTGCAATGCGCGCTTCTATGGCCGAAAGGTCTGTTGTGCCAACTTCGGCAATTGTTGTACGTACCGGGTGGCCTTGCTCACCGTACAGATCCCAAAATGTTACCGGAAAGGCATCATATTGCAGATCAAGCCCGATGGTTTTCGCCCGCGATGTGAAGGCGTCATGTAGTTTGAACCCGGCGCTGCCAGATTTTGCCAGCCCAGACAGGTCGCCCTTCACATCGGCCAGAAACACAGGCACGCCCGCCGCACTAAAACCCTCGGTCAAGATTTGCAGGGTCACGGTTTTGCCGGTGCCGGTTGCACCGGCTATAAGCCCGTGCCGGTTGGCCTTGTTGAGCAACAGGTCTTGCGGCGCGCCGTACGCGCTGCTCGCACCCCAGCCCGCATCTGCCTCTTTGCCGGTCCCACCACCACCGATGAATAATTTGCCGTCCATACTTGTCCCCTGCGCCGCCTTGCTAAAAATACTTGGTAAACAATACAATCTTAAACTTTAAGTGCCAGTATGTATCTGTCCGCCCCCAACTGTCCTCCGGGGGTGGATTTGACTTCCTCCCTGTCAGACTTAGCCGCGCCTTCGGGCGCGGCCTTTTTTTGCGGCAAGCATCTTAACTGATTTTTAGTTGACCTATGGCCGGGCATTGCTTAAATTCCGCGCAATAGTCGGCTAAGTTCGGCAGGGAGAATTGAAAGAGGGGCCACCACTGGCCCCTTTTTCTTTGGCTCATCACATTTCCTGCACCAGTGAGAAACGCCGCGCATCGGGTCAATCTTTGGCTCAGAATTACTGTCGGCAGCATCCGGCGCATCGCTGGCCAAATTGGCCCTGACATCCCCCCCGCGCCGTGCTAATTATGTCGCCGAAACAAATGAATAATCGCAAACCGGATGGCCTTAATGCTCAAATCCCTTTCGCCTTTCTCCACTCTCGCCCTTTTGGTAGCCCTTGCCAGCCCTTTGGCTGCGCAAGAAACCGAACAGAATAATGATACTTTTGACCTCGGCACGGTCGTCAACGATGACGGCTTAGCTGTCGGCGAAACTTATTTGCGCGAAGAATTTGGCGACTGGCAGCAGACCTGTGTTGTTACTCTAGACGGTAACGACGCGTGCCAACTCTACCAATTGCTTAACGACGAAGACGGCAACCCGGTCTCACAAGTCTCAATCCTGCCGCTGCCGCCCGGCGGCCAAGCGGTCGCTGGCGCGCTTATCGTCGTGCCGCTGGAAACCCAGCTGACCGAACGGTTGACAGTGCGCATTGATGGCGGTGAAGCCCGTCGCTATGAGTTTGACTTTTGCAATATTGGCGGCTGTGTCGCCCGTTTCGGACTAACGGCAGAGCAAATCGCGCAGTTTAAGCGCGGCAATGCGGCCAGCATTGTTCTGGTTCCGGCCATTGCGCCTGACCAACAGATTGTTTTGCAAATGTCGCTGACCGGTTTTACCGCCGGCTTTGACGCCGTAGTCGCCGACTTCGCCAACTAAACTTTTGGCGCGGCGGCCCTGTTTGGGCGTGCCGCGCCTAGATCGCCCGCAACGCCAACACAGCGTTAAGCCCGCCAAAGGCAAACGCGTTTGACAGCACCGCTGTTACCTTGGCCTCGCGGGCCTCATTTGGCACAACATCTAGCGCACATTCTGGGTCTGGCTCTTGGTAGCCAATGGTCGGGGCAATGATCCCGTCGCGCAATGCCATGATGCAGGCCAGCAGCTCAACAGCGCCGGTGCCGCCAATCAGATGCCCATGCATGCTCTTGGTCGATGACACCATCAACCGGTCAGCATGGGCGCCAAAAGCATGGGCAACGGCGGTGCATTCGGTCTTATCATTGGCCGCTGTGCCGGTGCCGTGGGCATTGATATAGCCGACATCTTCTGGCGCCAGCCGGGCATCGGCCAGCGCGCCGGTTATGGCCCGCTCTGCCCCTTGGGCAGAGGGCATAACGATATCTGCCGCGTCGGATGTCATGGCAAAGCCCGCGACTTCGGCCAAAATCTCAGCGCCTCTTGCCCGCGCATGCTCGTATTCCTCAAAGACGAAAACCGCAGCCCCTTCGCCCTGCACCATGCCATTGCGGTTAGCCGAAAACGGTCTGCAAGCGTCACGCGACATGACCCGCAAGCCTTCCCAAGCCTTGATACCGCCAAAGCAGAGCATTGCCTCGGCCCCGCCAGTGACCATGGATGTGCACATGCCCGACCGGATCATCATAAAGGCCTGCCCCATGGCGTGGTTAGACGAAGCGCAGGCCGTGGCCACGGTAAATGTAGGCCCTTTGAGGTTCCACTCCATGGACACATGGCTGGCGGCGGCATTGTTCATCAGTTTTGGCACCACAAACGGATGCACCCGGTTTTTGCCCTCTTCATAGACGTTGCGGTAGTTTTCATCCCAGGTATTCACCCCGCCACCCGCCGTGCCAAAGACCACGCCCGACCGCGCCGCCAACTCGCCAGTATAGGTCAGACCCGACTGGGCCAGCGCCTGTTTGGCAGCCAGCATCGTATATTGCGTAAACCGGTCATAGAGCGCTATTTGTTGGCGGTTAAAGTGCGCCGTCTCGTCATAGCCGCGCACCTGACCGCCGATTTTCACCGATAAACGGACGACATCGCGGATATCCAGCGGGCCAATACCGCATTTACCCTCGGCCATAGCGGCCATGGTCGAAGCGACATCAGCGCCAAGCGCGTTGATCGTACCTGCGCCGGTGATGACAACCCGGTGGCCCATTTGGCTCATGGCTTGGCGGCAATCAAACCGCTCACAGCGGTGACGATCGATTTGACCGAAGAGATATCAAAATCTGCTGCACTCGGATCATTGGCATTAAAAGGCACAGTGATATCAAAGGCTTCCTCAATGATGAAAATACACTCCACCAGCCCCATACTGTCGATACCGAGATCTTCCAGACTCTGGTCTAGCGTCACATCACGTGGCTCGAGCAAAGCTTGTTCAGCAATAATCGCGATAATCTGATCCTGAATGCTCATAGGGCAACCTTTCACCACAGTGCTGACGGCTCAGGCCCCTTTTGGCATGTCATTGTTGCAGATAAAAGCCTTCAGCTCTTTGGCCCGGTCAGCCGCGCCAAAATCCGAGGTAAACGGCGCAGGGCTTTATAGCTCTCAACTTGGCGGTCCATCCGCGTAGCCGGATAGCCAAGCATGACCCGCCCGTCTGGCACGTTGGACAGCACAATAGAGCCACCGCCGAGCACCACATCTGCGCCAATGGTCAGGTTATCGCCGATCCCGGCCTTGCCGCCAATAACCGTGCGGTCGCCGATAATGGTTGAGCCGGCGACACCGGCCTGCGCACAGAGCAGACAATGCGCGCCGATCACCACATTATGGCCGATCTGCACAAGGTTATCGACCTTGGTGCCCGTGCCGATTTGGGTCTCGCGCAGGGTGCCCGCATCAACCGTGCTGCCCGCGCCGATCTCGACATCATCGCCAATAGCAACGCCGCCAAGCGAATGGATACGGTGCCAATGCGGGTCATCCAGCCGCGGCACCGGGCCGCGGCCCAGATTTTTGCGGGCGGTCTCAACATGGGCAGGTTCAGCGGTGACAAAAGAAAACCCATCGCTGCCGATCACCACATTGGGCTGCAAAATAACCCGCGCGCCGAGGCGCACATTACGGCCGACGCGCACACCGGGATGCAGCACGCAGCCTGCGCCGATACGCGCCCCCGCCGCAACTGAGACATGCGCACCAATGCGCACACCAGCGCCAATCTCGGCACCGGGATCAATCACAGCGCTGGAATGGATCTCGGCAGGCAGCGCAGGATCAAGCGCCGCTGTCAGCGCCGCCATGGCCAAACGGCCACGCGGCGCTTCAATTGCCGCCTCTAGGCCGTAGCCGCGCCAGTCAGCCCCCGGCCAAACCAAGGCCGCACGCGCTTTGCCCGCAGCCAAGCCTTCGGCCCAACGCGGCGATAGTGCAATTGCCAAATCATCAGGCCCGGCGCGCAACGGCTCTGCCGCACCGGTAATGGTCAGGCCAGCATTGCCAAGCAGTGGCATGCCAAGCGCCTGGGCTATTTGGGTAAGTTTCAGCTTCATTACAGGCGCAGGATTACCCCTGAACGTCCGAGATCGCCACCCCTTCACGGGCCAGCGCGTTCCAAATCCGGGCATCGCGGCCGTAGATATCCTGACGATACTGCATTTGGCCGTCAACGCTGGTGTAAGCGGTGCGGTAAACCAGATGCACAGGCACTTGGGTTTCCAGCTCTACATGGGTCTCTCGGCCCGAGCGCAAGATGCCCTGAAACAGCCCAACCGGATCATCGCTTTGCACGGCAAGCAGCGCATAGGCAAAGTCGCGTGGGTCATTTAAACGGATACAGCCGTGGCTAAATGCCCGCACTTCACGGGCAAACAGGCTGCGCGACGGCGTGTCATGCAGGTAGATATTGTGCGGGTTGGGGAAGATGAACTTCACCACACCAAGCGCGTTGCGCGGGCCCGGAGGCTGGCGCATTGCATAGGGGAAACTCGCCGCCGAGAAGCGCGAAAAATCAGCTGTCGCCCGGTTTATCACCCGGCCCCGGCTATCTGTGATTTGCAAATGCGACACAGCGCTTGGGTTGCTGCGCAGGCGTGGCAGGTACTCGTTCACGATGATAGAGCGCGGAATATACCAGCTCGGATTGATGACCATATGCTCCATAACATCGGAAAACTCCGGTGTCTGGCGGTCGGCGGCACCGGCGCCAATAACAGCGCGCGTGCGGAAAGTGATCTCATCAAAGTCAACGATCGTGGCGGTAAAGTCGGTCAGGTTTACCCAGACATGACGGTCGCCGCGCGGCATATTCATCCAACGCTCACGCTCCATGGCCACCAAGATAGACTGCATGCGGATAACAGCTGGTTGGTTGATCTCGCGCAGAGCCGAGGCACCAAGAACGCCGTCTTGCTCTAGCCCGTGGGCTGCCTGAAACCGGCGCACAGCTTCTATAATGCTGGCATCATAGGTTTGGGTCACTGTCCGCTCAAGAAACCCCATGGCAACCAAACGGTTACGCAGGGCGACAACGGTTTCGCCAGAGGCACCGGGGCGCAGCCCGCTGGGCACGCGGGGGCCCCAGCCGCCAGAATCGATGACAGTCTCCAAGTGCAACCGCTCCCGCAGCAGCCGAATATATTCGGGCGCGGTCGGTGGCAGGCTGCGAAAGAACGCCGCCGGATTGGCCTCCATAAAGCCGAGCATCAGTTCACCGCGATCACGCAGTGGCACTTCGCGGCGGATCAAGCTGACCACCTCGCGTGGCACCAGAATTCCGGTTTGAATGTCGCGGGCATAGCTCAGGAATATCCGCGAAAGCTCGACTTCCATGCGGCCCTGTTCTTGTGGCGTGCGGGCTGCGCGCAGCTCAGCCACCAGCGCTTGCGGGTCATACCTGTTTGCGGGCAGGCCGTGCACGGTCGCTGAAGTCAGCGCACCGAGCAAAGCGTTGCGGCGGCTAATGGCGGCGTCATCAGCACCAGACCAGACCGGGTCAAACCCACGGGCGCGGTAAAACGCGGCCAGATCAGGGTCGCGGGCGGCGGCTTCGGCCACGGCTTGGCGAAACGCAGAAACCTGCGCCTGCGCAGGGACGGCTACGAGGCTCATTCCTATAGTAAGTAGCAGCGCCATGAGACCGGCGCGCCCAATCGGCGCAAGAAGGGTGCGAATTTTGTGGCCAAAAGTCAGTTGCGGGCAGCGCGAACCGATTTTCAGCAGCAACCGCGGGCAGCGCGGCGTATTTGAAAACAACATATATATCCCAAGCAGACAGGTTTGGCCAAGCAGACGGCCTGGCACAGCCAATAGCAAAAAGCCCCGGCAGGTCCATTCACAATCGCGCGTGCAGCGTAATTCTTTGGTTAGTGTTGCGCGGCTCCCGCGCACATGGGCAGATATTGCGCGGCTCCCGCGCACATGGGCTGGAATTTTGCGGCTTCTGCGCATTTATGATGAAAAATTAGTCGCTTTTTCGGGTCAACCCCGGAATTTCCGGCCTCTGCGCCAAAAATCCTAACAATTTGCGCAAAAACTCGCCGATTGGGGGCTTCTTCACCCTGTTGCGCTATTTGTCGTCTTGGCCGAAGAATCGGCCTGTGTCATATAGGGACTGCATCTGGGGATGAGATGGCAGAACACTCGGTTAAAACTGAGCAAATTAAATAGCGACGGGGCTGACGCTAAACTTATGACAAAACTCGGTAAATCGAGCCTTTCGAGGCGCGCGCTTCTTGGCGCATTTGCAGCAACGTCCATACTTGCTGCACCACGTTACTCTCAAGCAGCAGGTTTTTTGCGCGGCGGGGGCGACATTAGACGCATCCGCATGTTCTCTGGCCGCACCGGTGAGCGTCTTGATACGGTCTACTGGATCGAGGGCGAGTATATCGGCGAAGCAATCCGCGAAATCACCCTGTTCATGCGCGACTGGCGCAATGGCAAGACCATGGATATCGACACACGCACTGTCGATATTATGGCCGCCTCGCATAACCTGCTCAATGTCTCCGAGCCCTATATGATGCTGTCTGGCTACCGCTCGCCAGAAACCAACGCCATGCTGCGCTCGCGCTCCTCTGGTGTTGCCCGTAATTCACTGCATATGCGCGGCCAAGCGGCTGATCTTCGGGTCTCGGGCCGCTCAGTTTCACAAATCGCCCGTGCCGCAGTCTCTTGCCATGCAGGCGGCGTTGGCCGTTATTCCGGCTCCAACTTTGTGCATATGGATTGCGGCCAAGTCCGCAGCTGGGGCAGCTAAGCCCCTAACATCTGTACATTTGCGCCAATTGCCCGCACCTTTGCTTGAAAAATAGCCAAAGGGGGCCGGTATGGCTGATGTGAAACTTGACCGCACCGCACTGCAACGCTTAAACCAGTCGCTGCTAGAAGCCGCCAAAATGGATACTGACAAGGCGGCGATTGTCGCTGAACTGCTTGTTCAGACTGATGAAATTGGTGTTTGGACCCATGGCACGGCGATGGTGCCAAACTATGTGGCCGAGCTGGAAGCTGGCACCATGGCCACAACGGGCGGCTACGAAGTGCTCAAAGATACCGGCCCGGCCATGGTGTGGGATGGTCAATACCAGCACGGTCTCTGGCTGATCCCCGAAGCGATCAAAATCGGCACCGCGCGGGCGCGCAAATATGGCATCTCGACCATTGCTGTGAAGCAGAGCCACCATATTGGCTGTCTCGCCGTGCTGATGCGGCTGGTCACAGATGCCGGGCTGGTTTGTATCATCACCACATCTGACCCCGGCGGCGCATGGGTGGCGCCATTTGGCGGGCTTGATCCGGTGTTTACGCCAAACCCAATCGGCGTTGGCTATCCGGCGGCTGGCGCGCCGGTGCTGATTGATACTTGTGCCTCGATCACCACGGTCTCAAAGCTGCGCGATTACGCTGATAGCGGCCGTAAGTTTGATGCCAACTGGCTGCAAGATGGCCATGGCCAGCCCAGCAATGACCCCGCTGTTGTCAACCAAACGCCCAAGGGCACCCTCCTGCCAACCGGCGGCCAAGACCACGGCCATAAGGGCTACGGCCTTGCTTTGATGGTGGAAATGCTGACCCAAGGGCTGACCGGCTATGGCCGCAAGGACAAGCCCGCGCGCTGGGGCGCCAATGTGTTTTTGCAGATCATGGACCCGGCGCTTTATGGCGGTGCGGAGGCATTTAGCGCGCAGGTCAATTATGTAAATGACCTGTGCCGGGCCA
>JAESRD010000135.1 GCA_016764835.1 Paracoccaceae bacterium
AAAAGCGGGTTGGCTGGCAATGCGGCGCGTGAGAAGCGCCGGGCCAGTGACAGGCGCGGCACGGCGGCCAGAGCGCCGATGGTTTTGAGGCCAAGCCGTTGTAGAAGCAGGATTGTTTGGGGGTCGAGGCGCAGGGCCTCGACTGGGAGCGGGTGCATTTGGGCGGTGAGTGGGGCGGATGGCGGGCTTGAGCTGGGTTGGGCAATACTGGATGGCGCGCGGTCATGTTGGGGCGTATCGGCGGGGCCTGTGCTGGTCATGTCGTCAGATGGGGCGCGGGCCGTGCCTGTGCTTGGCGGCGCGCATATTGCACGCGGGCCCGCAAACCGAGCGAGGGCCCAAGCGGCACTATGCGTCGGCGCAATGGCCAGCATGGCGCTCAGCCCCAGATGCGACAGCTCTTCCTCCATCCGGGCGAGCATTTCGGGCTCTTGGCCCCAAAGATGCGCGGCCCCGGAAACATCCATGATCAGCGCGTCAGCCCCGTCAAGCGCTGTCCACGGACACCAGCGCCGGGCCCAAAACATCAGCTGTTTGAGCGCGACTTGCTGGGCACCGGTATCGGCATATTCGATGCGGATCTCGGGCATGAGGGCGCGGGTATCAACCACGCGCGCACCAATGACGGCACCGCCCGCTTCGGCGGCGCGGGTTGTGGCCTGAATGACCGGGCCGTGACGGCCCTCAACTGCGAGCGCGAGGGGCTGCTCTTCGCTGACGGTATCCCCGCGCCATGTGGCGGCGCGCAGATGTTGCTCGATGGCGAAGCGCGGCAGGGAGAGGGAGAGGATGCGGCGCTGGGTGTTGGGATCGGCAAGGGGGGCCGCGTCGGGGCGCTCCGGGCGGGGCGCGGGCGGTGCTTTTGGTGGCCGCTTTTGGGCCGGGCGCTTTTGGCGTGGGGCTTTGGTTTTTTGGTGCATTGGTTTGCGAGCAGGCCGGGTAAATCTAAGACAGGTAAGGAGCAAAGGGGCGCAGGTTAGCCAACCTCGCGCATGGCGGCGTCGGCATTTGTAGCCACGATCGGATCAAAGCTGATCGCATGGCTGCGGCTATCATAGCGGGCCACCCATTCGCCGGGGCTGCGCCAGCGGGCGCGCATGAGCGTGGCTTTCCAGACCGGTTGTCCGGGCGCGCGCATATCGGCTTGGTCTGGCCCCGAGGGCAGCGAAGCAATGCGCCAACGTTCGCGGGCGGCACTCAGGTTAGGCGTGGCGGCGCGGCGGATCAGCCAAGCGGGTACATTATGTGCCTCGGCGCGCAGGGCCAGCCGCTTGCTGGCGGTAAAGTCCAACTGGGGCGCATCGCCCCAAACCTCGCCAACCACCGCGCCCAGATCGGCGCAGGCGAGACCTTGTTCCATGGCCCAAAGCACATCTATGGCGCGCGACACATCAAGCCAGAGCAGCTCTGGCAGGGCGGTTTTGCCCTCCTGTGGCATTATGCCAAGACCGGCAAGACAGGGCCTGCCGGTTTCGCGCCGCGACAGCCGGTCTTGGATCCACAAAATCGGTTTATGCGTCTTGGGCGCGGCGCGGGCCGTTGGCAGATGGGCCAGAACAAAGCCAATGGCGGCGGCATCGGTCGCGGTTTGGGCAAAGACCTCTGACAAGGTGGCCTGAGGTGTGCGGCGGCTTTTACGCAGATTGGTTTTCAGGTTTTCTTCCATATATTTACCTGCGCCCTCCCTTGGCTTGAAGCGATGTTTGCTTTGGTTTTTGCCGCTGGTTGTTCGGCGACTCGTTCATGTGTTCTCTTTTTGTTCTAGTTTATTTGCCGCCCCCGGTCAAACCCGCTCATGCCGGGCGCAGCGGGCGGGCATGGCCCAAAAACGACAGATCTGGCCATTGCCGCCGCGCCGAAATTGGGGCATCTTTGCCCAGATAAAGAACGAATGAGACACAGTCGCACAGCACAGCGGCACAGGCGATAACAAGAGGGAAGCGGTTGCAATGAAAGGCTTAAATAAGCTGTTGAGCGGCTGTGCCATAGCGGCGCTACCGGCCATGTTTGGGCTGGTGGCAGTGCAGGCCCGCGCCGAGGCTCGCTTTGTCTTACCCGCGCCAATAAGCGATGCTGATTTCC
This sequence comes from Paracoccaceae bacterium, assembly GCA_016764835.1. The sequence goes on from JAESRD010000135.1 coordinate 2,083, forward strand.
CGGAAATAAATATTGAAGAGGCCGCCCTCGGCCAGCTGCTCTTCTACGACCCGATCTTGTCGGGCAACCGCGAGGTCGCTTGCGCCACCTGTCACCACCCGGCCTTTGGCACCAGCGACGGGCTGTCACTGGGCCTCGGTGATGGCGGCATTGGGCTGGGCACGGCGCGTGTGGCTGATCCGGATAACCTGCCAGAGGCGCGTGTGGCCCGCAACGCACAGGCGCTTTGGAATGTTGGCGCATTGGAATATGCGGCCATGTTCCATGACGGCCGGGTTGAGGCCGATGCGGAAAGGCCCAGCGGTATGCGCACGCCGCTAGAAGAAGAAATGCTCGTGGGGCTCAACTCAATGCTCGCGACACAGGCGATGTTTCCTGTGGTCAGCCCAGACGAGATGGCCGGACATTATAGTGAGAACGAGGTCTCACAAGCGGTGCGCCAAGGGATACTTACAGGACCGGGCGGGGCGTGGGATCTGATCGCGCAGCGCGTGCGCGATATTGGCGAATATGAGCAGCTCTTTGTGGCGGTGTACGGCCATATCAATGCGGCAGATGATATTGGCTACCCTGATATATCCAACGCCATTGCCGCCTTTATGGCGCATGAATTTCGCTCTGATACCAGCCCGTTTGACGCCGTATTGCGCGGCGCGGCGCGGCTGGAGGGTGCGGCGCTTGAAGGGCTTAGCTCGTTTTATAGGCCCAACAGCTGTAGTGCCTGCCATAGCGGGCCGTTTCAGAGTGACCATAGCTTTCATGCGATGGGAGCGGTGCAAATAGGGCCGGGCAAAGCGGCGCGCTTTGAGAGCCATGCCCGCGATACCGGGCGCTTTCGGGTAACGGGTAATCTGGCTGATCTTTATGCCTTTCGCACGCCATCTTTGCGCAATGTGGCGCTGACCGGGCCTTACGGGCATGCCGGAGCAGAGAGCGATCTTGCGACTTTTATTGCCCGCCACACTGGCCGAAGGGACGCGTATGACCGCGCATCGGCGGTCTTGCCGGCGCTAGAAGGCGTGCAAGATTGGCGGATACTCGATGATGCGGCGGAACGTGCGGCGGTTGCTGCGGCTATGGACAGCCCAAGGCAGATGCAAAGCAGTCAAGAAATTGCTAATCTGGTGGCGTTCTTGCAGACACTGACCGATCCGGTAGCGCTGACCGGGCGGATGGGGGTGCCAGAGACGGTGCCCAGCGGTTTGGCCGTGCCGAACCCCTAGCGCGAGAGCGTTACATGGCGGTTGGCAGGTGACATCGCGGTTGTCACGCGGCCATCAGGCCAGGCGACTGTGATCTGCACCTGCGCCGCCGCGCCAAGACCAAAATGCAGCGGTAGATTTTGCCCGCCCGCATGGCCGCCACCAATAACGCGCTCTTGCACCTGTGTCAGATCACCGGCCAGAACGGTCACCCGCGCGCCGATCGCATCACGGTTGGCGTCCGGCTGCACAAGCGACACCGCCAGCCAATTGCCCGCATCAGGCGTGACATTGCGGTAAAGTTCCATCGGGGCGCGGCGGTTAATCACCACCAGATCAAGCCTGCCATCGCCATCAAAGTCAGCCAGAGCCGCGCCGCGCGAACGCTCTGTGGTGGCAATGCCTGCGGTTAGCGCATGCTCAGTAAAGGTGCCGTCGGGCAGCTGCACCAACATGTTGTTGGGGTCGTGGATCGCATTGCCGGGCATCTGGTCCACATTGCCTTTGGCGATGAACAGGTCGGGCAATCCGTCATTATTAATGTCACCAAACTGGGCGTGCCAGCCGGTAGAAGGGCGGCCATCATCGCCAAAGAACGGGCGCTGGGCATAGGTGCCGATGGTGAACGGGGCGGGGGCGTAGCTGCCGTCGTCTTGGGCCACCATCATCACTTGGTCGCCCATTGAGGTTAGCAGAACCTCGTCGCGGCCATCGCCCGTCAGGTCACGGCTGGCAATGCCCATGCCCCAGAGCGAAATATGCGGCCAGCCATCATCGGGGCCGAGGAAGCGGCGCTGTTCAATGTCCCACATTTGCTCATGGCCGTTGCGCAGATAATAATGCCTGTCGTTTGAGATGCGCAGCCCCTGGCGGCCAGCGGCATTGGTGGTGGCCATCATTGACAGGGCGCAATAGCCGGGCGAGAGCAGCTCAGAGGTGTAGCCAATTGGGCCAGTATTGCGGCCATCATCGGGGCCGGGGCGCAGGATGAGATTATCGTCGCAGGCACCAAACGGGCCGTCTTCGGCGTCGCGGTCAACGTAGTGACCGATGGCCAAAACCGGCAGGGCATCGCCCTCCCACCATGCGGTGAAGGCGGTTGACCAGCGCTCTTCGGGCTGCGGAAACAGGGCTGGAGAGAACGCCCCGAAGCTGCAATCTGGGCCGCCGCGCAGCAGCCTGTCAGCGCCTGCGCGCAAGATATAGAGATCTTGCCAGCCGTCGCCGTCAATATCGAGCGGATAGGCTCCGGTGGCGCCGGTGATTGGCTCAAATGCGGCGCGGGTGAAGGCAAAATTGCCAAGGTTTTTGAGCAGTATCATGGGGTTGTCACCGCCAGCTGCCAAGATTTCGGGCAGCCCGTCGCCGTTACAATCAAACACTGCGACGCCACCACCGACAAAATGTTCCCAGCCGCCAGCATAGCTGTGGGTGGGGATATTGGCGGAATGGTCCTCGAAGGCTGGTTGGCTGAGGGCGGGGGGCGCTGTCAGCAGGCAGAGCGCCGCAGCGCGCAGAACGTTCATGCTGCTGACCCGATATGGCGCGGCTCGCCCAGAGCCGCATCAGTAACAGCCGAGAGCGCCAGTGCTGATGCCCCGCGTGCCCAGACAAAATCGCCCCATGTGTGTATTTCAACGCGGCAGGGGCTGCGCATATCAGATAGGGTCAGGCTTTGCATTTCGGCCAAAACCTCGTCGGCATAGAGATAGTCATATTGCATGCGTTCGCCTGAAAGTATGATCAATTCAGGGTCGAATATCTGAATTAGGTTGGAGAGGCCAAGGGACAAAAAGCGCCCGGCCCGGCGAAAGATAGACTGCGCCGCCTCGTTACCTGCCTTTGCTTGTGCGAAAAGTTCATCAAGCAGGGCATGGGTGGCATGCGAATTATGGGTGCCATAATTAAGCGCGGTCGAGGCCTCGCGGGCCAGCGCGTAATCGGCCAAATATGCCTCAAGACAGCCGCGCCGCCCGCAGCGGCATAATGCGCCATCAAGCTGCACCTTGGTATGGCCGACCTCCATGCCCATGCCGCGTGTGCCGCGAAACAGCTGGTTGTTCATGACCATGCCCATGCCAACGCCGCCCTCTATCGTCACCACGATAAAGCCAGACTTGGCCCGGCCGGCGCCGAACCACAGCTCAGCCAGCGTTAACATATTGGCATCATTGTCAATATGGGTGGCAATGCCGGTATGGGCCTCAACGGCAGAGCGCAGTTTAGCGCCCGGTATTGTCAGCAGCGGCGACCAGCGCACCACCCCGGTTTCATGGTCGATTATCCCTGATAGTCCAATGCCGATTGCGGCGATCCGGGATCTGTTTACACCTGCCGCCTTGAGCAAGGTTTCAAGCAACAGGTCGATCTCATCAAGCATTTTGTCGAGCGGCTTGGCCTCTGGCGCGCCGGGAAGGGTGGCCTCGGCGATCATATTACCGGCAAGGTCTGACAGCACCGCCGAATGGCGTTCATCCGACAGCTTTAGCCCAGCGACAAGCGGGCCAGTGGTGACCACTTCAAGGGCGACGGGCGGGCGGCCGCGGCTGGTATCACGCGGGCCGCGGGCGGCACCAACAGGGCCTGCGACTTCGCGCAGCCACTCATTGGCGATCAGCTCTGATGTCAATGTGGTGACCGAGCCTGCGCTAATGCCCAAAGCGCGCGCAACATCGGCGCGGGCCGCACGGCCGCTGGCGCGGACATGTTCAAATATCTGCTGGCGCAGCGGTTTTGCTTCACCAGTATTTGCCTGCAACAGCGGCCCACAGCCATTGGTCAGGGCAAAAGCCCGTCTTTTGCTGGTGCGGCCGGTCGGTCCGGGTTGGTTTGTGGTCGCTTTTGGCTGGGCTGCGGAAGCCTGAACAGCGTTACCAGTAGGCTTTTGAGGTCGGTCATTACACATAATTCAGAGCCTAAACTAATTGGGTGGCGGATCGCACATCATGCACAGAAAACCACCGATTGAGACGACGATTGCACAAGGAGTGAGCGGTTTGCCAGCAATAAATCGCTAATTCTGAGATAATTTTGAAAAAAATAATTTGACACCTGAACAAAATACGTCATCTTAGGCTTAAGTGAAGCGAGTCTTCACTGGCTCGGCTAAGATCGGGTCTTGATTCCTAGGGAGGAAATTATGCGTAACGCACTTATTGCAGCTGTCGCAGCGACAGTTGGCTTTACTTCAGCAGCCTATGCTGATTCACACGGCATCACAGTTGGCGTCAGCTGGTCTAACTTTCAAGAAGAGCGCTGGAAGACAGATGAGGCAGCAATTGTTGCCGCACTTGAAGCCGCCGGGGCAACTTATGTTTCCGCCGACGCTCAGTCTTCTTCAACCAAGCAGCTGGCCGACATCGAGAACCTGATCGCTCAGGGCGTTGATGCGCTGATCATTCTTGGCCAAGACACAACGGCTGTTATCCCTGCGGTTCAGGCTGCTGTTGATGAGGATATCCCGGTTGTTGCTTATGATCGTCTGATCGAAGATGACCGTGCATTCTACCTGACATTTGACAATGTCGAAGTTGGCCGCATGCAGGCACGCGCCGTGTTTGAAGCAATGCCGAGCGGCCGCTACGTCATGATCAAAGGGTCGCCAACTGATCCAAACGCAGACTTCCTGCGCGCTGGTCAGCAAGAGATCCTGCAAGCTGCTATTGATAGCGGTGCGATCACGATCGTTGCAGAAGCCTATACTGATGGCTGGTTGCCTGCCAACGCGCAGCGCAACATGGAGCAGATCCTGACCGAAGCTGATAACGGCGTTGACGCTGTTGTGGCCTCGAATGACGGTACTGCTGGTGGCGTTGTTGCCGCTCTTACCGCGCAGGGCATGCAGGGTATTCCTGTTTCTGGCCAAGACGGCGACCACGCCGCTCTGAACCGGGTTGCTGCGGGCACGCAGACTGTATCTGTCTGGAAAGACGCACGTGCACTGGGCTTTGCAGCTGGTAACATTGCAGCAGCGCTGGCTTCCGGTGCGGATAAATCGGACATTGCGGACGCTCAAAAATGGACCGCACCAAG
>JAESRD010000136.1 GCA_016764835.1 Paracoccaceae bacterium
AAGCCGCCGCACCGCCCAAACAGCCCGCAGCACCAGCGGCCGTAAAGCCTGCCGCCGCACCAGCCGCCTCTGCGCCGCCACCGCCAATGTTGCCAGCCCGCAAAGCGATTATACCAGCCGGGCAGCCGCTGCCACCGCAACCGTCGCTCAATGAGATCAGCCCTGAAGCTTTGGCCAAAGTCAGTGAGGTTGAGAAGACCTCAAAGAAGATCGGCCTAATGGAGCTGACAGAGAAGACCTGCAAATGGCCTGTTGGTGACCCGGCGACGGATGACTTTTGGTTCTGCGGTCTGGCTGTCAAACAGGGCAAGCCATACTGCGAGGCCCATGTTGGCGTGGCGTTTCAGCCAATGAGCGCGCGGCGTGACCGCCGCCGCTAGGCCAGACACCCTCGCCGCCCGGCACGCCTGCCGATAAACACGACGAGAACTCGCCCCGCTAAGCAATAAGCTGCGCTTGGGGCGAGACGGTGATCTACTCAAAGGTAGATGAGCAGCAATGTGATATACTCCTCACCTTATTTGAAGGCTGGCACTGGGCGATAAACCTATCGCTACTAACCTTTATTTTCTTGCTGTTCACGGTCTATGCAAGCCAGCCAATACCCAGATTGACCGCAAAAAGATCACCGGATTTCTCATCCAGCACCGTGCTCAAGAACGCTATGAGAGTGCGAGGGGCGAGGTGTTGGTTAGAGTGACAGGCAGCTTTCGGCCGATGAGTTGGCAGCAAAACAATGGGAGCGATGCACTGGTAAAAGCCGTCATTGCCAAGTTTCGCTTTTACGCAGGCTATCGGCGCGCTTTAGGCCAGTTTCATCACCACAGCACCCAGCACCACAGCCATGATCGACATGATTTTATGTGGGCCGAGCTTCTCGCCAAAGAAGTACAGGCCAATGAAGATCGCGAAGATAATGCTGGTCTCACGCAATGCCGTGACCAGCGCAATTGGTGCTTGGGTAAAGGCCCAGATGACAATGGCAAAAGCCACAAACGAGGCCGACCCGGCAAACAGGCTGCGGCCCTTATGCACTTGTAATGTCTGCGTAATCACCCCCGGCCGCCAGACAGCCATCAGCGCCAAGAACCCAACCGTTGAGCCCAAAGCCACCCCGGCATAATAGGTCATCGGTGCGCCAGACAGCCGCGCGCCGAAACCATCCACCAGCGAATATGAGGCGATGAAACAGCCAGTGATCAGCGCCAGCCCGGCGGCTTTGCCGTTGCGCCGCCCGTCAGCTTGGCGGGCAAAGGCGAGGCTCATAATGCCGATGCCAATCATCGAGATGCCAAACAGCCCGGCGCGGCTCAACTCGACACCCAAGAACAGCACCGACACCGCCGCCACCAGCAGCGGCGCGACACCCCGCGCCAATGGGTAGACTTGGCTGAAATCGCCGTGTTTATACGCCAGTGCCAAGAAGAACTGATAGCCAGTATGGATCACCACCCCGGCGGCCAAATAGAGCCAGCTTTCAGCGGCGGGCATTGGCCAGATCACCAAACATAGCAACGCGATCGGCACCTGCCCGAGGATCATGCCAGTCATGGCTACGAACTTATCGCCACCATCTTTGACCACCGCATTCCAGACGGCATGCAAGACCGCCGCCGCGATCACGATGGCAAAGACAAATGCACTCACGATGGCATCCTTTGTTCGAGCTATAACCGCTGTAACTAATGCGGGTTTTGTGCAAGAATAGCAATGTTCCGCCACGCCGCTCATTGCCCGCAGCTCAACATTAGGCCATCTCGTTCTTATGTCGCAAAATCCTCCGAATCTTCGCCCCGATATCGCCCCCAAAGCCCAGCTCGCTGCGCCTGACCGCCCCCGATCTACAGGGCATAGTCAGCCCCGTATCGGCATGGTCTCGCTTGGCTGCCCCAAAGCGCTGGTTGATAGTGAGCGCATCCTCACCCGGTTGCGGGCCGAGGGCTATGCGATCAGCGCTGATTATGCGGGCGCAGAGGCGGTTATCGTCAATACTTGCGGTTTCTTAGACAGCGCCAAGGCCGAGAGCCTTGAGGCGATTGGCGAGGCTTTGGCCGCCAATGGCAAGGTGATTGTCACCGGCTGTCTGGGCGCTGAGCCTGACTACATCACCGGCGCGCACCCATCGGTTCTGGCCGTCACTGGCCCGCACCAATATGAGGATGTGCTCGACGCGGTGCACAAGGCCGTGCCGCCCAGCCCTGACCCGTTTATTGATCTGTTGCCCGCCAGCGGTGTCACACTCACACCGCGCCACTACAGCTATCTGAAAATCTCAGAGGGCTGCAATCATAAGTGCAAGTTTTGCATCATCCCCGATATGCGCGGCAAGCTTGTCAGCCGCCCCGCCCATGCGGTGATCCGCGAGGCAGAGCGGCTGGTTGATGCCGGCGTGCGCGAGCTGCTGGTGATCAGCCAAGACACATCGGCCTACGGGCTTGATCTGCGCCACAAAGAGGAGCGCGGCCACCGCGCCCATATCACCGATCTGGCCCGTGATCTGGGCAGCCTCGGCGCATGGATCCGGCTGCATTACGTCTATCCCTATCCGCATGTGCGCAATCTCATTCCGCTCATGGCCGAAGGCCTGGTCTTGCCCTATCTCGACATCCCGTTTCAACATGCCGACCCCGGTGTGCTCAAGCGCATGGCCCGGCCCGCCGCCGCCGCCCGCACGCTCGATGAGATCGCCGCGTGGCGGGCTGATTGCCCTGACATCACTCTACGCTCGACATTTATTGTCGGCTATCCGGGCGAGACCGAGGCCGAGTTTCAGGTGCTGCTTGACTGGCTGGATGAAGCCCAGCTCGACCGAGTTGGTTGCTTCAAATATGAGGATGTGAAGGGCGCGCGGTCTAACGCCCTGCCAGACCAGATAGCGACCGAGGTCAAAGAAGAACGCTGGCACCGCTTCATGGCAAAGTCACAAGCGATATCAGAGGCTAAGCTGGCGGCAAAGCTCGGCAAAGTGCTCGATGTGATTGTTGATGAGGTTGACGGCGACGCCGCGACTTGCCGCACGAAGGGCGATGCGCCCGAGGTTGATGGCCAATTGTTTATTGATGAAGGCTTTGAAGCGCTAAAGCCCGGCCAAATCGTGCAAGTGGTGGTTGATGAGGCTGGTGAATATGATCTTTGGGGACGGCTGGTGGCACCAAATTAGGGGCCAAAATACTTGACCTGTATCAAGGCAGTCAGCTGCCCTGCTCTGTAGGTTAACTCAAGTTTAATCAGCATTCTGCAATTGAAAGGCATTTATGACCGACCAAATCGCATCCGACCCAACGCCAAAAGTTAAGAAGCTATCCCGCGGACCATATGAGGCCGAAAAAGCCCGGCTTCAGGCTGAATTGCTCAAAGTTCAACACTGGGCGCAGGAAACTGGCCAGCGGTTTGCTTTGATCTTTGAGGGCCGGGATGCGGCTGGCAAAGGCGGCACGATCAAGCGATTTACCGAGCACTTAAACCCGCGGACAGCGCGTGTTGTGGCCTTGTCAAAACCGTCCGAGCGTGAGTGCGGTCAATGGTTCTTTCAGCGCTATATTGAGCATCTGCCATCGCAGGGCGAAATCGTGCTGTTTGACCGCTCGTGGTATAACCGCGCCGGTGTTGAGCGGGTGATGGGCTTTTGCTCGGCAGAGGAATATCTTGAGTTCATGCGCCAAACCCCTGAGCTAGAGCGGATGATGTCGCGCTCGGGTATCAGGCTTTACAAATATTGGTTCTCGGTCGAGCAAGAAGAGCAAGCGCGCCGCTTTGCCTCGCGCGAGACAGACCCGCTAAAGCGCTGGAAACTATCGCCAATTGATAAAGCCAGCCTTGGTAAATGGGACGAATATACCAAAGCCAAAGAGGCGATGTTCTTTTACACCGACACAAAAGATGCGCCCTGGACGGTGATCAAGTCAAACGACAAAAAGCGCGCGCGCATTCATTGCATGCGGCATTTCTTGTCAACATTGGACTATCCGGGCAAAGACCCAGAAATCGCCCGAGCGCCCGATCCTGAAATCGTCGGCCCTGCGGCCAAGGTGGCCAGTGCGGCGGCACAGATCATGGGCAATTAGACCCAAGGCCAAATATTGGTTCTAAGGCAAATAAAGCTGCGCGCGGTAACGGCGCGCAGCTTTATGTTTGCGTGGCTACAGCCCCAGCTGAGCTGCGGTTCTGCGCACTATGGCCACACGTTCGGCATTTGGCGGATGGGTGCCCAAGAACCGATCGCCCGGATCGGGGATGCGAAAGAAGAACGCGGCCCCAAGCAGCGGGTCATAACCAGCGCGGGCGGTAATGATTGTACCCATTGCATCGGCTTCCAGCTCAAACTCTTGCGAGTAACTGCGCGCGCCAATCGCCGCACCAAGCTCTTGCGCGGCTCTGATCCGTTCTGGGCTGGCCCCGGCGACAGAGCTGGCAAGACGGCCAAACACATTGGCCCCCAGCGTTGCATTGGCCTCTTGCCGGGCCAGATGACCCGATATGTGGTGGGCGGCTTCATGGGCCATGATAAAGGCCAGCTCATCAGCGTTTCGTGCATCGGCGATCAACGACAGGGTAAAGGCGATCACGGGCCGGCCCGCCTCATCAATGGTTTGAAACGCATTGGGCGGTTGGTTGCGCCGATCATCGACCACAATCTGAAAGTCGCAGTTTGAGCGTGGCCGAATAGTGCGGCAATGTTGCTCGGCCACCGGCTCAACACGGGCGACAACTTCGGCAAAAGTGCGCCCGGCAGACCGCGGCAGCGGCTGGCTCGCCGAAATTGACGTCAGCGTTTGGCTCTGGCTTTGGCCGCCACGGCCCGGCCCCGGTGCGGTGGGCTCTATGCCGGTGCCGAGCGGCTCAGTACAGCCGCTGAGGGTCAACCCGACCAAAAGTGTTAGCGCGGCGAAACGATGAAACATAATTATCCTGCCTAAAGCTGCTCATTTTTTGCCAATATATGGCTGATAGGCAGGCTCTGCTAGTTTTTTGGCAGATTATTGGCAGCAAACGGGCAAGTTGATGCCCAAATCTATAAAGTCAGCTCAAACAGTTTTTGCCGCGAGGTCGCACCCGAGATCAGCGTCAGCCGGGAAGGTGCAACCTTGAGCGCCTTGGCCAGCATCTTGCGCACCGCCTCATTGGCCTTGCCATTTTCGGGCGGCGCGGTGACATAGGCGCGCATTTGCTCGCCGCTCATGTCAAGCCGTGCGCGCGACGCACGCGGCGTGACCCGCAGCGCAAAGC
>JAESRD010000137.1 GCA_016764835.1 Paracoccaceae bacterium
CATTGCGAAGCAGATGATAAAGAACAGGATTGCGCCAAAGATCAGCGGCTCTTTGTGCAGGCCAAGCCAAGGGATGTCTTTGCTGATTGAACGCAGCATTCCCAAAATATCGAACAGGCCAATGATCGACACCAGTGTGGTGTCTTTCAGCAAACCGATGAAACTGCCAACGATATTGGGGATCATGTGTTTCAGGGCTTGAGGCATGATGATAAGCCCCATCGTGCCCCAATAACCAAGACCAATGGTGTGCGCCCCTTCCGCTTGTCCTTTTGGAATAGCTTGCAGGCCGGCGCGAACTGTTTCGGCCATATAACAGGCGTTGAACAATACGACGGCGATGATTACCTGCACCAGTTTGTTCAGCACGAAACCTTCGGGCATGAACAATGGGAACATGGTGGTGGCCATGAACAAAACCGTGATCAGCGGCACCGAGCGGAACACTTCGATAAAGCCGGTTGAGAGCACCTTGACCACCGGCAGCGAACTGCGCCGACCGAGGGCCAGCAAGATGCCTAACGGCAAAGATGAGGCCATACCAACGCCCGAGATAACCAGCGTTAGGAACAAGCCGCCCCATTTTGTCCACGTGACAAACTCGAAGTTCCAAGTAGAGACCCAAAGAAAGGCCAGCACAAATAATGCGCCAGCCAGCCCGAGCAACAGATTGCGCCGGGCATTGTCGGCGGCGTCGGTTTTGCCCATTGCCGCCAGCACATAAGTGCCCAAGCCTTGGTCTTTGAGCAGACCTGTCAGCAGATTTGCCATGTTGAGGATGAACGCGACAACCGCGCCAGCCAGCATCACTTTCATGAACAGGCCCGTTTCGCCGCCGGAGAACAAGTACCCGGCGAGGAAGGGGTAGAACACGACAACAGTTGCGCCGATCAGAACTTTGCCACGGGCACTGGCGATCCAAAGCGGGATCATCCAAGCGACCAAGAGCAGGCCGCCCAAGTTGATGCGCCAAATCTCTTCACGCGGGTAGCGGCCGTAGAAGATGTTGTCGAACCAGTCGATCACACCGGCCCAGCAGGCGCCGGTGAGACTGTTATCATAACATTCGCGCCGGTTCTCGGCGGTGAATGTGGCATCAAGATAGCCCCAGCCGACCACGCCGTATATCAGCAGGTAGATGATATAGAGCATGAACACGGTCAGAAACGAATTGCTGACCGTGCTGAACAGGTTCTTGCGAAGCCAGCCCATCACACTGGTTTCAGATATCGGCGCAGCGCGCGCGGATGATGGGGTTGCGGTAATAATAGCCATGCTCAGCGCTCCACCAATTGTACACGTTTGTTGTAGATGTTCAGGAAGAACGAGATTGTCAGGCTGACAAGCATGTAGAATGCCATGGTCAGGCCAACGATCTCAACCGCATGTCCGATCTGGTTGAGCGTTGTTTGCATAAACAACGAGACCACATCAGAATAGCCGATCGCGACCGCCAGTGACGAATTCTTGACCGTGTTCATCCAGTTTGAGATCATTGGCGGCACAATGGCCGGCATTGCCTGTGGAATGATCACCAGCCGCATAACCCGGCCTGGTTTCAGACCAATGCCCATGCCCGCATCATGCTGACCCCGGTTGACCGACAAAATCCCGGCCCGGACTGATTCCGCAATATGGGCGGCATGATACACGGTCAGCGCAACCAGCAGTGCGAGGAACGGTGGTGGCACCGAAGTACCGCCGCGGAAATTAAAGCCGCGCAGCTCCGGCACGTCCCATTCCAGCGGCTGGCCTGTGAGAAAATAGACAATCAGTGGCAGGCCAATGATGGCACCAGCTGATATCCAAAAGGTGTTGGTCTGCTCGCCAGAGGAGTCTTGCGCCTTTTTGGCGCGGCGGCGGAAAATGATGACGCCAATTACGGCGATAACAAAGGCCAGAGCGGTCATCCAGAACAACCCGCCATAGATCGGCGTTGGCATATAGAAGCCACGATTGTTGAGCATGACGCGTCCAGCGCCAAAGGACAGGTCGATCGAGTCTTTAACCACAGGCAACAGACTAAACACGCCAATATACCAGAACACGATCTGGATCAGCAGCGGAATGTTGCGGAAGACTTCGACATAAGCGAGCGCCACACGCGACACGAGCCAGTTTTGCGACAGGCGCATAACGCCAACAAAAAAGCCAAGAACCGTGCTCAGCGCAATCGCCAGCACCGAGATCAGCAAGGTATTCAATATACCAACAAGAAAGACGCGGCCGTAAGTGTCGATGCCCGGCTCGTAATCAATCAGTTTGAAATCGGCATCAAAACCGGCAGACGTGTCCATGAAACCAAGACCGGTCGCCATGCCCCGCACTTCAAGATTTTTGGCCGTGTTTGAGGCGAGGTAATAAGCCACATAGCCGACGACCGCGGCGGTCAATATTTGGTAGAATGCTGAGCGCACTCGTTTATCTTGAAAGAAGTTAAACTCTTCTTTGGGTCGCACCCGCACAGCAGGCGTCCCTTCGGTTCCGTCCGTCACATTCAATTCCCCCTGGAGCATTTGTTTTTACCAGGCTTTTGCTGGTTTAAAACAGTCTGGCGCCGCGCAAACTAATGCGCGGCGCCAGGTTTAGTTTAGCGCATTGGAGGCGAATACATCAGACCGCCATCGGTCCAAAGTGCATTCAGGGAACCAGCACGTTCAATGCCGATACCTTGCTCACCGCTGCCCATATAGGCTTCATAAATCTCGCCGTAATTGCCGACGTTCTTGATGATGTTGTAAGCCCAATCAGCGTCAAGGCCGAGACCTTCATGCAGGTTGCTTTCAACGCCCAACATGCGGCGCACGTTAGGATTGGTGGAGTTGGCACGCATATCATCAACGTTCTCAGACGTAATGCCCAGCTCTTCAGCGTTGATCAGAGCAAAGATGCTCCACTGAACCACATCGCGCCATTGGCTGTCGCCGTGACGGACCGCAGAAGCCAGTGGCTCTTTGGACAGTGTTTCAGGCAGGATCATGTGATCTGCAGGTGTTGGGAAGGACGCAATGTTGCCAGCCATGGACGATTTGTCGCCCGTAACCGCATCACAGCCGCCATTGAGATATGTGTCATCGCGAACGTTATAGTCCTCGAAGGTCACATTGGAGATGTCCAGATCGTTTGAACGGCTAAAGTCAGTCAGGTTCAGCTCGGTTGTGGTACCAGTGGTCACACAAACCTTAGCACCGGCCAGCTCATAGGCGCTGGTAATGCCGCTATCGACGCGAACGGTAAAGCCCTGACCGTCGTAGAAATTTGGTGACAAGAAGTCGATGCCCAGCTGAGTGTCGCGGGTCATTGTCCATGTTGCTGTACGTGACAGCAGATCAGAATCGCCATTGGCCAGCGATGTGAAGCGGGCCTGCGAGCTCACTGATTGGATTTCAAGCGCGCCAGCATCGCCAAAGATGGCAGAGGCAACAGCCTGACAAACAGCAACATCAAGACCGTACCAGTTGCCCTCAGAATCGAGATTGTAGTAGCCCGGTGAAGGCTGGCCTACTTGGCAACGGACATGGCCGCGCTCTTGGACAATCTCGAGGGTGCTTTGTGCGGCAACACTCGAGGCGCCCATAACGGCCATTGCAGCAATGGGCGCGAACTTTGTTCGAAGTTTCATTCATGTTCTCCCAGTTTATTGTTGTATCGTGAACTGTAGGAAGACACGCCGCAGACATCCAATACTAAAATCAGCACAAGTCATGCAATTACCGCATGGATCTGACATGCTTTGCGTAACTGACATCGCTAGCTTTGCGCCAAAACCCGCCAAAACTTATCTGAGCCGGGGCTTCTATGTTTTAAACAGCGGTAAATTTTGATGTCGACTAGGATGTCATCCTCGGGCCCGGCCGCGCGCATAAGGCGGCCATTCTCAAGGTCTTCTCTGACCAGAGTATTTGGCAGCCAAGCCAAGCCAAAGCCTTCAATTGCCATAGCTTTTAGCGTTGTGGCGACTGTAGTATCGTACACAGATTTGAAAACAAGATCGGGATATTGGCGTTCCATATGGTGGCGAATTGGCCAGGGTGAGTTCGGCAATAATGTGTGCAAACACGGGATCGGCGTGTGCGGTTGGTCGGGCAGCCACCAGCTCGCCGTGCCATCAGCCGCGGGGCTCACAACCGGCACCAGCCGTTCAGGAGCCAGAATCAAAGACGGAAACTGTTCCATTTTGTCGCAGTGAGGTAAGTTCGGATCTTCGTAAATGATCAAAAAATCAGCAGCATCGCCCTCAAGTGCATCGAAATACGAAGCAATTGTCGAGAACTCGGTGCGGACAACAAACTGACGGGCCTCGATATGTGGGCGCAGGGTTTTGAGCCATCCAGGCAAAAATATCTGGGCAAGCGTGGCCAAAGTGGCAAAGCGCATCTTTTCCTGATCTTCGATTATCAGTTTTTGCACATCGGTTCGGCCCGCATCAGCAAGGGTAACTATATTTTGCGCCTGAGGTAAAAACAGCCGCCCGGCCTCGGTCAGCTGTGACGGCTGGCAAGAGCGGTCTACCAGCGGCGCTTCGATCCACGCCTCTAGCGCCTGAATGCGCCGGCTAAAGGCGGGCTGAGACACAGAACGAAGCTGGGCGGCAATGCGAAAATTTCCAGTCTCGCTGAGCGCCAGAAAATCTTTGAGCCATTTCAGTTCCATGCCGAGTTTCCTATATTGCCGCTGAGCGCAGCGCCTTGAGGGCCGCGATCAGCTGCGCAATCTCAGCCTCATTATTATAGTAATGCGGCGCGGCGCGCAGCATGACCGGCAGATTGCGGGCCTGTGCATCGAGCAAGGTGCTGCTCGGATGAGTGGCACTTATATTGATACCCCGCGCCCGCAGCGTCGCGGCCACAGCACCGGGATCAAGCCCTTCAATAGAGAAGCTGACGATGGCGCAGTGCAGATCGCCCGCATCATGAATGTGCGCGCCAATCGTTTTGAGCTGATCGCGCAGCAGCGCGGCCAAGCCCCATGCCCGGTCTTGAATAGCGCCGAGCCCCAGCTCCAGCGCATAATCAACCGCCGCCCCCAGACCTGCGCGCAACGCATATGCGTTCTCCCAGCTTTCAAAGCGGCGGGCATCGGGGCGCAGAGCGTAGGTGTTTTCGCCAACCCAAGGGGCGGCGAAATGGTCGATCACCACCGGTTCTAACCCGGCGATCAGCGCCTCGCGCACATAGAGAAAGCCAATGCCGCGAGGCCCGCGCAAAAATTTGCGCCCCGTCGCGGTGAGAAAATCACAGCCGATCTGCGCCACATCAACCGGCATTTGGCCAATCGCCTGACAGGCATCAAGCAAATAGGGCACGCCGTATTTTTGCGCCAGCTTGCCGACCGCAGCCGCCGGGTTAACCAGCCCGCCGTTGGTCGGGATCCACGTGATCGAGATTAGTGCG
>JAESRD010000138.1 GCA_016764835.1 Paracoccaceae bacterium
GGTCACGAGGAACTCGGCCACGTCAAAACCGATACCGCCCGCGCCGATCACCACAACACGCTTGCCAACCGGCGCGCCGCGCAGCACGTCTATATATGACAGAACATGCGGCAGATCTTCGCCCACAATACCGGGCGCACGCGGCGCGACGCCGGTGGCAATGATCACCTCATCGGCCCCTTGCAGGTCCGCCTCGGTCGCCGGAGCGCCGAGCCTCACCACGACGCCGCTCTCGGCCAAAGCCGCGCCAAACCATGTCACCAGCCCGTGAAACTCTTCCTTGCCCGGCACTTGTTTGGCCAGGTTGAGCTGGCCGCCAATCTCGCTCGCACTATCATAAAGCGTCACCGCATGGCCGCGCTCGGCCGCCGTGATCGCTGCCGCCATGCCCGCCGGGCCGGCGCCAACAACAGATATCTGTTTGGGCGCGTCTGTCGGCGGGGTCAGCAGCTCGGTCTCAAAACAAGCGCGCGGGTTGACGAGGCAGGAGCTGATCTTACCGCTAAAGGTATGGTCAAGGCAGGCTTGATTGCAGGCAATGCAAGGCGTGATCAGCGCGGCGCGCCCCGAGGCAGCTTTGGCCACAAAGTCAGGGTCGGCCAGAAATGGCCGCGCCATAGAGACCATATCGGCGCAGCCCTCGGCCAGCACGGCTTCGGCAATGTCGGGCGTGTTGATCCGGTTTGAGGTGATGATCGGAATGCTGACCTCGCCCATCAGCTTCTTGGTCACCCATGAAAAGGCCCGTCTCGGCACGGATGTGGCAATGGTCGGTATCCGCGCTTCATGCCAGCCGATGCCCGTGTTGATGATCGTCGCCCCAGCCGCCTCGACGGCGCGGGCCAGCAGCAGCACCTCGTCCCATGTTGAGCCATCGGCAATAAGGTCGATCATCGACAGCCGGTAGATGATGATGAAATCATCGCCCACCGCTTTGCGCATCCGGGTCATGATCTCAACAGGCAGCCGCATGCGGTTGGCGTAGGAGCCGCCCCACTCATCTGTGCGTTTGTTGGTATGGGTCACGAGAAATTGGTTAATGAAGTAGCCTTCAGAGCCCATGATCTCGACCCCGTCATAACCAGCCTCGCGGGCATTAACAGCGGTTTGCACGAAATCATTGATTTGTTTCTCGACGCCCGCCGCATCCAACTCAGTTGGCGCAAAGGGTGAAATCGGTGATTTGACAGGCGATGGCGCGACGCAGGCCGGGTTGTAACCATAGCGCCCCGCATGCAAAATCTGCATGGCAATCTTGCCGCCATCGGCGTGCACGCGGTCAGTTACAATCTTGTGATCGGCAATATCTTGCGCCGTTGCCAGCCCAGCAGCCCCGGCAAAAACCCCGCCCTCAGGGTTGGGCGCAACACCGCCCGTGACCATAAGGCCGACGCCGCCGCGCGCGCGCGGCAAAATACGCCGCAATCCGGTTCCAATCTTTGGCTTCTTCAAGATTGGTATGCATCGAGCCCATTAGCACCCGGTTTGGCAACGTCGTAAAACCGAGATCGAGCGGCGCGAGCATGTGCGGATATTGGGTCATGGCGGGTTCCTATTGGCTTTGACTGGTGACATTAGGCATGCGGACATGGCCCGCGTCACGCAAGACGCCGCGTCAGCCTGCCACTTCAACACAATGACGCCGAAACGCCCGCTTCAGCAGGTCTAACTCGGCGCGCAAAAGATCAACCTCGGCGCGGATATCCTCGGCCAGCACCTCGCCCGCGATGATAGTAAATGTCGCCAGCACCGCACCGCTATCGGCCGCCCTAACGATAAAGGTTTGCACCCCTTCGCTGACCAGCTCAACCGGGATAGGCACCTGAATGAGCCAGCTATTATCAGCACCGGCGTGTTCGCTGACCTCGACCCCGGCGATCTCAGTGTTGAGATGGGTGACAATGACCTGCGGCAACTCACTGCCGCCGACAAGAACACCGCGCCACAGACCGGCGATAATCTGAGCTTGATTGAGGCTGTAACCGGTCATTGATTGCTCCTAAAGTTCGGCGCGTGGATAGCGGGCGAATGTCAGATCCCGCAGGGTGATCTGGTTCATCTCTGGGCCTTCAAAGATCAAGTCAACCCACATCCGCTCAACGCGTTTCTCGTTGAGCCGTGAATAGGCGAGGTCAAACTCAACGCTGACCTCAGCCTCGCCCAACGGCAACTCGCGCACGATCTGTTCTGTGTTTGGCCCGTGACGAATGTTAAGCCGGGCGAAAATCTCCAGCGGTTTTTCAAATTCGACAATCGTCGCCAGCCGGACCAAATGCCGCTTTTTGAGGCCGTCGCAGGCCTCTTGCGGCAGATCAACCACCAGCGATAGAAAGCTGCCATCGAAGCGAAAAACATCCATGCGCAAGCCGTAAGCTGCGAGATCTTCTTCACGCTGGTTGCGCAGCTGGCGCAGGGTCAGCTCGGATATCTTGCAGTCGTGAAAGATAGTAACCTCGTCGCCCAGCGGGGTTTTACTCTCAACCAATGTGAGGCCCTTGCTGGCAAAGGGCCCGCGCCAAAGCTGCGGCCGCCATGACCAATCAGTGCCGCTGGGCTGGGCAAAAACATTTGAGCCAATGCGCGGCAAAGCCAGCCGGGTTTCTGCCACGCGAATAACCTCGTCCAGCCGCTGGCCCAGTGCACGCGCCCGCGACCGGTCAGCGCGCAACTGGTCAAGCTCTTTGCCCGGCGCTTGGCGCGCCACACGGCTCCACCGCCGCAGACTGCCGCGATGCATCAGCGCTTCAAACCATTTGTGTACGCCTTTGGCCATTCTGCCCTTGCTTATGTCTTTGTTTGGTCGGCGCGCAGCCAGCCACCTTAACTATGGCTATACTGGTGCCAAATTGTTTCGCAAAAGGAAACAGCTTAATGAAATTCTTTGGGTTTGTCGCAGTTTAGCCGGGTAATGAATTGGCTTGTAAGAACGCTGAAGCCGCTTGACGCAGCAGCGCCAACCCGGCCCGCTCACTCAACGGTGCGGCAGCTGGTGCGCGCAATCCTATAGTCACCAAACGGCCGCCAACATCCATGAAGGCGCGCCATTCATGCACATGCAACCCTTCGGCGGCAGGGACAACATCGGCAAACCGAACCATAACCAGACCCGGGCTAACCTCAACCCGGCTCACCGTAACACTGGCCGCATCGCCGCTGGCGCTGAGAATTGTGGCCCCGGCATCAGTGTGCAACAGCGCATTAAGCGCTACTTCTTGGCCCGAAACCGTGGCGCTGCCCGGCCGTCCGGCCTGAATACTGATGAGTTGGCGCGGTGCAACGGCGCCGCTTTCATCCATGGCCAACAGATCGCAGCTGGCAAAGAGCGCAAAGCCGCCATTTGGCCTGCTGGCCCGACGGTCAGCGCAAAAGCCCTCAGGCCCAGCGGCAATTATAGCACCACCAAACAGCCCCAGCTGCGGGTTTGGCGGCGGCGCGCTAAAAATTGAGCCCGCGCCCGGCTCAAACCCTGCCAAAAACGCCGGGGTCTCGCCGTCTGCCGAACAGTTGCACAGCACCAGACTCAGAGCCAGAAAACCAAACCGCATGGGTCTAAAGATCCATATAGATGTGTTTTTCTTTCTTCGCGCCCGGATGGGTTACAGCACCAAGCTGCGCCCCACCAACCAGCTGCGCGTATTTCCAAAGCGCACCCGAAGCATAGATGGTCTCGCGCGGGCCCGCCCATGCGGCTTTGCGCGCGGCCAGCTCGGCGTCAGTCAGATCGACACTCAGCTCACCGGTGATGGCGTTAAGCGTGATCATGTCGCCGTCTTTCAACAGCGCGATCGGCCCGCCATGCGCCGCTTCTGGCCCAACATGGCCAACGCAGAAACCGCGTGTGGCCCCCGAGAACCGACCGTCAGTGATCAGAGCCACTTTCTTGCCCATGCCTTGGCCCGAAAGCGCCGCCGTTGTTGCCAACATCTCGCGCATGCCGGGGCCGCCGGCCGGGCCTTCATTGCGAATTACAAGCACTTCGCCTTCGGCGTAGTCGCGGGCTTTGACCGCTTCAAACGCGTCTTCTTCGCACTCAAACACATGGGCAGGGCCGGTAAAGACCTGCTGCTCTTCGGTCATGCCCGCCACTTTAACAATCGCACCTTCGGGGCAAAGGTTGCCCTTTAGCCCGACAACGCCGCCGGTCTGAGTGATCGGATTTTCAACCGCATAGACAACTTTGCCGTCGGCCCCGCCCTTAATGTCATCCAGCTCTTCGCCAATGGTCCGGCCCGTCACTGTCATGCAGTCTTCATGGATCAGCCCGGCTTTTTGCAGCTCTTTGAGCACAATAGGCACGCCGCCCACATCAAACAGGTCTTTGGCCACATATTGGCCGCCCGGCTTAAGATCGACAAAATACGGCGTGTCGCGGAAGATATCGCAGACATCAAATAGGTCAAAGTCGATGCCAGCCTCATGGGCGATGGCGGGCAGGTGCAGCCCAGCATTTGTGCTGCCGCCGGTACAGGCAACAATCCGGGCGGCGTTCTCAAGGCTCTTGCGTGTCACGATATCGCGGGCGCGGATGTTCTTTTCGATCAGGTTCATCACCGCAATGCCCGAGGCCACGCCGTATTCATCGCGGCTGACATAAGGTGCCGGTGCGCCTGATGAGTTGAGCAGCGCCAGACCGATAGCCTCAGAAACGCAGGCCATTGTGTTGGCGGTAAACTGGCCGCCACAAGCGCCCTCGCTCGGGCAAGCCACACGCTCAAGGATCGCCAGCTCGGCGTCAGAATAGTTGCCAGCCTGATGGCTGCCCACCGCTTCAAACACATCTTGGACGGTCACATCTTTGCCGTTCAAGTTGCCCGGCAAGATCGAGCCGCCATACATAAAGACCGACGGCGTGTTGAGCCGCACCATCGCCATCATCATGCCCGGCAGCGATTTGTCGCAGCCTGCAAGCCCGACAATGGC
The DNA here is from genome assembly GCA_016764835.1 of Paracoccaceae bacterium. The sequence continues at coordinate 4,921 of JAESRD010000138.1, forward strand.
GTCATAGCAATGCCCGCGCA
>JAESRD010000139.1 GCA_016764835.1 Paracoccaceae bacterium
AGGCGGGCGGCTATGCCGTGCGCACCTATATCAAACCCTTTGCCAGTTGGATCTGGGTCGGGGCCATCTTCATGGCGTTTGGCGGGCTTGTCTCGCTGAGCGACAGACGGCTGCGGGTTGCTGCGGGGGCGGCGCGCAAAACAGTGCAGCCAAAACCAGTGCCTGCCGAATGAGGTTTTTGTTGCTGATCTTGGCGTTGCTGGCCGCGCCGGTTCTTGCTGTTGAGCCCTCTGAAATGCTCAGCGACCCTCTGCTTGAGGCGCGCGCGCGCAGCATTAGCGCCGGGTTGCGTTGTCCGGTTTGTCGCAATGAAAGCATCGACGAATCCAACGCTGTGATCAGTGGTGAGTTGCGGCTTTTGGTACGTGAGCGGTTGGTGGCTGGCGATGATGATCAGGCGGTTGTTGATTATGTCGTCAACCGGTTTGGTGAATTTGTGCTGCTGCGCCCTGATGCTTCTGGGACCAATCTGATCTTATGGCTGGCCGCACCACTAATGCTGATCTTTGCGCTCTGGCTTGGTTTTGCCAATATCGCCCGGCGGGCCAAAGCCGCCGAACCTGAGGCGCTGAGCGCTGATGAGGAGGCCAAGCTGGCCGCATTGCTCAAGGCCGATGATTAGCCTTCGTGACGCATGGTTTTGCTTTTCTGTGCGTGCGCAAGCGCTAGGCTAGGCCAAGCTTTCAGAGGAGCAATAATGAGCTACCAGACACTGCAAGTCAGCATAGAGAATGACATTTGTACCATTGCACTTAATCGCCCCGAGGTGATGAACGCGCTAAACAGCGAGATGCGGGCTGAGCTGACGACAGCCATCACCACCTGTCAAAACGAGGCGCGGGTTATTGTGATGACAGGCACTGGCCGCGCGTTTTGCTCGGGCCAAGACCTTGGCGACGCCACCGATCTGGCCAGCCTCGACCTGGCGGCGGTGTTGCGCGACGAATATGTGCCAATGCTCAAGGCGATTTACGGCTGCAAAGTGCCGACGATTGCGGCGGTAAATGGCGTGGCGGCTGGGGCCGGGGCCAATTTGGCATTGGCGGCTGACATTGTTATCGCCTCAGAGGCGGCAAGTTTTGTGCAGGCTTTCACCCAGATTGGGCTGATCCCAGATGCGGGCGGCACCTATTGGTTGCCGCGCCAGGTTGGCTTTGCACGGGCCATGGGGGCGGCGCTGTTTGGCGATAAGATTTCAGCAAAACTGGCGGCCGATTGGGGCATGATCTATGAAGCGGTTGCGGCTGATGAATTTGAAACCCATTGGCAAATGCGCGCGGCGTATCTGGCCCGCGGGGCGACAGAGGCCTACCGGCATACCAAAGCTGCTTTGCGCGGCAGTTTTGAAAATGGGCTCGAGGCCCAGCTGGCGGTTGAGGCTGAATTGCAGGCCAAATGCGGCAAGACCGATGATTTTGCCGAAGGTGTGCACTCGTTTCTAGAAAAACGCCCGGCCAAGTTTACCGGCCGCTAAAGCAATAGGGGCAGCGCCGGTTTGGACGCTGCCCCTTTTTGTTAGGTCTGAGACCTAACGGTTTGAGTATTACAACTCAGCCGAAAACCTAACGGTTTTCGATATCAATATAGTTGCGCTCAACTTCACCACGGTAAAGTTGACGCGGTCGACCAATGCGCAGGTTTGGATCAGCAAGCTGCTCTTTCCACTGCGAAATCCAGCCAACTGTCCGCGCCAGCGCGAAGATTGGCGTGAACATAGATGTTGGGAAACCCATGGCCTCAAGGATGATACCCGAATAGAAATCGACATTCGGGAACAGTTTCTTTTCCTTGAAATACGGGTCTTCAAGCGCCTGACGCTCTAGCTCTTTGGCAACCTGAAGCTTGGGGTTGTTCTCAACGCCCAGCAGCTCAAGTACCTCGTCGGCGCTTTGCTTCATCACCGTGGCACGGGGGTCAAAGTTCTTATAGACCCGGTGGCCAAAGCCCATCAGCCGGAACGGATCGTTCTTATCTTTGGCGCGGGCGATAAACTCAGGAATACGGTCTGGCGTACCGATCTCTTCGAGCATCTCTAGGCAGGCTTGGTTGGCACCACCATGTGCGGGCCCCCAAAGACAGGCAATGCCCGCGGCAATACAGGCAAACGGGTTAGCTCCAGAAGACGAGGCCAGCCGCACTGTTGAGGTTGATGCGTTTTGCTCATGGTCGGCATGGAGCGTAAAGATACGGTCCATGGCCCGGCTGAGGATCGGGTTGATCACATATTGCTCGGACGGGACTGAGAAACACATGTTCAGGAAGTTTGACGCATAGTCGAGATCATTGCGCGGATAGACAAAGGGCTGACCGATGGAGAACTTATAGGCCATGGCCGCAATGGTTGGCATTTTGGCAATAAGCCGGATCGACGCCACTTCGCGCTGATGCTCGTCGCTGATATCGGTGCTGTCATGGTAAAACGCACTCATCGCGCCGACAACGCCGACCATGGTGGCCATAGGATGCGCATCACGGCGGAAACCACGGAAGAACATGTGCATTTGCTCATGGATCATGGTGTGGCGGGTTACCAATGTCTCAAATATCTCAAGCTCGGTTGCCGATGGCAGCTCGCCGTAGAGCAACAGATAGCACACTTCGAGATAGTGCGACTGCTCGGCCAATTGGCCGATTGGATAGCCGCGATGGGTTAGAATCCCGGCTTCGCCGTCGATATATGTTATCGTACTTTCGCAAGCGCCGGTCGACGTAAAACCGGGATCATAGGTGAAAACACCTGCCTTAGCGTAGAGCTTGCCAATATCCACCACATCCGGTCCGGCTGTGGGCGAATAGATCGGTAATTCATAGGTCTTACCGTCAATTTCTAGTTTGGCGAATTTACTTGCTTCTACCATTCTGCTCCCCTTCTAAGTCGCGTATCCGGACTTTGCCCGGCATTTCAAATTATTCGATCAACCTTCGTTAGCCGCAAAAGGTGTCGTAATCGTTTCAAACGCTGCACGAGATTGTGCAAAGGTTCAAATCAGATTACCTGCCACTTGCGGGGCCGGTTGCCGGGCCTGGTAAAGGCCCGAATCTCGTGCGGCGAAGACGTGCCGCTAAGCTATATCGGTAAGGCGGGCAATCGTTTCATCACGGCCCAGAACCAACATCATATCAAACACACTCGGCGTTGTCGTCCGCCCGGCAAGTGCTGCGCGCAACGGGCCCGCAACCTTGCCCAAGCCAAAACCTTTGGCATCGGCAGCGGCTTTTACAACCGCCTCTAAATCATCGCGTTCCCAGCTAACAGTTTGCAGCTGCGGCGTCAATTCGGTCAGTATACTACGGGATACCTCATCGAGCGATTTTGCCGACTTTTCGTCGGGGTTTATGGGTCGCTCATTCAAAATAAAGGTTGCTTTATCAATGAGTTGCGGAAATGACTTTGTCCGATCTTTAAGGCAATACATTGCCCGTGACATCCCGTCGCGCTGCGCATTTGTTAGCGCTATTTGCCCCGATGCTTGCAAAAACGCCTCTAGTTCTTGCAGCAGTGCAGCATTATCTGCGGTTGTAAAATGTTTGCCTGACAGGTTCTCTAGCTTTTTCATGTCAAGCCGCGAGGGTGATTTGCCAATGCCGCTGAGGCTAAACCATTCTTTGGCCTGCGCATCGGTAAAAAATTCATCGTCACCGTGGCTCCAGCCCAGCCGGGCCAGATAGTTGCGCATCGCCGCTGCACTATAACCCATCGCCTGATATTCGGCAGCCCCAGTTGCCCCGTGGCGTTTGGACAGTTTCTTACCGTCCGGGCCGTGGATCAGCGGCACATGCGCCATAACGGGCAGCTCCCAGCCCATGGCATCATAAATAAGCTTTTGACGGTGGGCATTGGTCAGATGGTCATCGCCGCGGATAATATGGGTGATCCCCATATCATGGTCATCCACGGCCACGGCCAGCATATAGACCGGGGTACCGTCAGAGCGCAGCAAGATCATATCGTCGAGCTGGTCATTGCGTAGGGTGACCTTGCCCTGAACCGCATCGACGATTGTGCTGGCCCCGGTTTGCGGCGCGCGAATGCGGATGGCATAGGGGGTGTCAGGCTGGTCTGCGGCTTGTGTATCACGCCAAGGCGAGCGGAACAGGGTTGATTTGCCGGCGGCACTTGCGGCCTCGCGAAAGGCGGCAATCTCGTCTTGGCTGGCAAAACACTTGTAAGCCGCACCTTTGGCCAGCAGAGCCTCGGCCACGTCGCGGTGGCGCGCCACCCCGGCGGCTTGTGAGACAGGTTCGCCGTCCCAATCAAGCCCAAGCCAGTCCAGCCCGTCCAAAATGGCCTGACGGTTTTCGTCGGTTGAGCGGGCGCGGTCTGTGTCTTCGATACGCAAGTAAAACTTGCCGCCCGCGCCGCGCGCGAGCAACCAGTTGAACAGGGCCGTGCGGGCGCCGCCAATATGCAGCGCCCCGGTGGGCGACGGGGCAAAGCGGGTGACGATCTGTTTTGTTGTGCCAGACATGCGAGATTAACCTTTCGCTAACCATTCCGCGCCAAATGTGGGGCGGGGGCGTTTTGTCGGGCAGTGCCCGGTTTGAGCTTGGGAATACTCAGGTCAGAGGGGGAGGACAAGTGCGCCAGATCAGCCATTTGTCTGAGGCTATGTTGCGCCAGCGCGGGCACCTCTTCACTTGGGTGCCGGTTTTTCTGGGGCTTGGCATCGCGTTTTATATGAGTGCGTTGCAAGAACCGGGCCAGATATTTTGGCTGGGGGCTGGCGTGTGCGCCGTCTTGCTGTTGCTCATGGCCCGTCAGGTTGGCGTGGCGTTCTCACCTTTGCTTGTGGCTTTGGTGCTGGTCTTTGCTGGCGGCGGGCTGGCCGCATTGCGCACATGGCAGGTTGAGGCACCTGTGCTCGGCTACCGCTATTACGGCCCGGTCGAGGGGCGAATTTTGAAGATCGACCGCTCAGCCAGTGCAGCCCCTCGGGTGACGCTTGACCAAGTCGTGCTCTATAATACGCCCGTCGAGCGCACGCCCGAAACGGTGCGCATCTCTCTGGTCGGTGAGGAAAACTATTTTGACGCGGAGCCGGGCACGGTGATCATTGTCACTGCGCATTTGTCGCCGCCCTCTGGCCCGGTTGAGCCGGGTGACTTTGATTTTCGCCGCCATGCATGGTTTATCGGGCTTGGCGCTGTTGGGTATGCCCGCACGCCAGCGCTCATGTTAGAGCAGGCGCAGGCAGGGCAGCCGGAGGTGATGTTGCACCGGCTGCGCAACAAAATTTCCATCTGGATACAGGCAAAGATTTCAGGCGATGCGGGCGGGTTTGCGGCTGCCGTGACCACTGGCGACAGGGCGGGCCTGACCCCCCAAGCCAGCGACAATCTGCGCGGCTCAAACCTGTATCACCTCGTATCAATCTCCGGCATGCATATGGGCATTCTCACCGGGTTTGTCTTCATGTTGGCGCGGGCGGGCGTTGCGTTTTTCCCGAGCGTCGCCTTGCGGTTTTCCTCAAAGAAGTTCGCCGCTTTGGTGGCCCTGCCTGCTGCGGCGTTTTATTTGGCGCTGGCGGGCAGGGCGGTGCC
>JAESRD010000011.1 GCA_016764835.1 Paracoccaceae bacterium
AATCGGCGGCGCACAGGCGATTGCGGCCTTGGCCTATGGTACAGCCTCTATCGCCCCAGTGGACAAAATCACCGGGCCGGGCAATGCCTATGTTGCTGCCGCTAAACGCCGGGTTTTTGGCAAAGTTGGCATAGATATGATCGCCGGGCCGTCCGAGATTTTGGTGATTGCTGACGCCGATAATGACCCCGACTGGATCGCGCTTGATCTGCTCAGCCAAGCCGAGCATGACCAAAGCGCGCAGAGCATTTTGATCACCGATAATGCGGATTTTGCCAGCCAAGTCGCCAATGCGGTTGAGGCGCATTTGCCGGTGCTTGAGCGACGTGAGATCGCCGCCGCAAGCTGGGCGCAGAACGGCGCGATTATTGTCGTGCGAGACCTCGATGAGGCCGCAAAACTGTCTGACCGCTTCGCCCCGGAGCATCTTGAGCTTTGTGTGGCCGACCCCGAAGCGCTTTCGCAAAAGGTGCGCCATGCCGGGGCGCTGTTTTTGGGCGCGTGGACACCAGAGGCGATCGGCGACTATGTAGGCGGGCCAAACCACGTCTTGCCAACAGCGCGTTCGGCGCGGTTTAGCTCTGGTCTCAGTGTGCTCGACTTTATGAAACGCACGACAATTGCGCAGATGAACCCGGCGGCTCTGGGCGCTATTGGCCCAGCAGCCGAGGTGTTGGCAAAGTCAGAATTGTTGCAGGCGCATGGGCTGTCCGTCAGAGCGCGGCTGAAAAAGCTCAACCAGCCGTTAGCTGAGTGATCTTGAAAGTACTTCAACTTTTTTAGCTAAGCGCATGATTTCAGTTACCCTTTCGGGAGGGAGCTGACCGGCCAGATCATAAGCGGCTTCAATAAGCAGGACCGCCGCATGGTCTAAGTTGGCTTTGCCGGGCAGCCGTCTCATCATCTGTGCCGGGTCCAGTACAACCTCTGGCTCTGCGATGGCTGCAAACTGCAAAATGTTAACCGCATTGTCTTTTGCGTTGTTTTCTGCGCGCTCAATTTCTAGTTTTTTGCTCGGCACTGGCATCAATAAACTCTTTCTTCATACTAAATAAAACAGGTGAAACCGTGGCATTTCATTTCACTATATTTAACCAAATCGGTTTGAGGAATTCGTAGAAGTTCTCAATTTGCTTAAAAAATGGGCGGAATAAGCGCATAATAGAGAGCATTAGCGAAGGCTGCGCGATTAGAATTAGAATGAGCGAAGGTTTGGTTTAGTTTACCTTTGGTAAACACACGCATTAGGCGCTACAAAAAAGGGGTGACCTTGGATTTGTATGGTAGCTTAGCGAGCTGCAGGAATAACAGCGCCCCAAAATATGCCAAATGAACAAACAGCTATTTTTTCAGACAGGCTCCGGCGCCTTTGTGACCGGTATGGTAGCTATTCGCAGATCGCCCGTGATCTTGGCGTGAATCGCCAGCAATTTGCCCGCTACCTTAATGGTGCGACGATGCCGCGCGCTAATATGCTGCATAACATTGCTCGCTATTTTGGTGTTGAGGCCGAAATGCTAACCGGACAACGCTCCGAATTAAAACTACCACATGAATCGCCCTTTCAGATGGAAGCGCAGCCGACGCTGGGTGTTGTGCCGCAAAATCTTGGCACTGTGCAACCGCCGCGGGCCGGTGCCACGCATGAGCCAGGAGGGGCATCTACAAATATGTTTGCAGCCCTTTTTGGCCGCGCCCAGCTAGAGCCCATTACCCATTATGATCTTGAGCCGGGTTTTTATGTGCAATACAAAAACTCTTTCAGCGTGCCGGGGAAGATTATTGTTACTTTAGCGTATGTTAAGGAACGGGCCGGGCAATATTTTTATAAACGGCGCAACTCGGCTAAAATTCTGAAACACTTGCCGGGCATGTCTGCTGCCAATGTGAATGAAGGCGTATTTGCTAAGCAAAACGGATTTTTGATCTTGATTGATATTGCCAGCATCCAAGGTGCGTTGACATTTCATGCATTCCGGCCGTCAACCGAGTTTAGCCGTGATATTATGCCGGGCTTGCATCTGTTTCCCGGTTTTGCTGGTGCTGCCGGGCCAATGGCCGGGCGGATTGTTTTGCAAAAAATGCGGCGAAATCAATGTCCTCTGGGGGAGGCGCGGCAGCAATGTCTTACCGATATTGAAAATATCCCGGCTGAGATAAGACGCTACCTTATAGCAGATGCTGACACTGGACTGAAGAACCAGTTCTTGATGAAAACCTAAAGCCCGCGCCCGTGATGGTTGAACCTTTGGCCGCAGCCGGTTAGGGAACAAGCGCGCTGCAACGAGTTTGCCCTGAGTTTGCCATGACCCGAATTTGCCATATTGAAATTGACGACAGCAACCTTCCGGCGCCCACGCCGGAGATTGAACAAGAGCGCAAGGTCGCGATCTTTGATCTGTTGGAAGAAAACGCGTTCACATTGCCCGAACGCGCGGGCCAACCCGCGCCGGACGGCCCCTACAAGCTGCACCTGTCTATCCGCGAGCGGCGGCTGGTTTTTGTCATCAGCACTGAAGACGACCAGCCGGCGGGCGAGTTTCATCTGTCGCTCGGGCCGTTTCGCCAAGTGGTCAAAGACTACTTTCAGATTTGTGCCAGCTATTTTGATGCGGTCAAAACCCTGCCTCCCGGCCAGATAGAGACCATCGACATGGCGCGGCGCGGGATTCACAACGAAGGCGCGCGGGTGTTGATGGAGCGGCTAGAGGGCAAGGCGAATGTCGATAGCCCAACGGCGCGGCGCTTGTTCACGCTAATTTGTGTCTTGCATTTTGGGGGCTGAACGGATGGCAGCTGAGCCCCCAAAAACGCTGCCGCAATCTGTTTTGTTTTGTTGTGATCATAATGCCGTACGCTCGCCGATGGCTGAGGGCATAATGAAAAAGTTCTATGGTTCCGAATGTTATATTCAGTCAGCGGGGGTGAAGTCTGACCTTGAGATTGACGGCTTTGCCATTGCGGTTTGCCAAGAGATTGGGGTTGAGCTGTCGCGCCACCGGTCGCGTAGTTTTGATGAGATGGAGCAGTGGGGCGATGATCTGTCGTCCTTTGATCTGGTCTTGGCGCTTAGTCCGGCCAGCCAGCGCCGGGCGTTAGACCTGACCCGCGTTTTTCATCTCACAGTGGATTACTGGCCTATTCTTGATCCGACCGGTCTGGGCGAGGGGCGCGAAGACCGGCTGCACTCTTACCGGCAGGCGCGCGATATGATCGTTGAGCGGCTTGTCAGGCGCTGGGGCCCGCCGGTTAGCGGCACATAGCGCGCATTTGCCAAAAATAATGCGGATTTGCCGCCGTAAACTCAGCTCATTTGTCTTTGGTGCTTGAAAACCCCGCGCTTAAGTCGCATATCCACCTCGTCCGCAAAATTGAGCGGATGGCTAAACGTGGAGAAAACATGGCCAAGGAAGAACTGCTCGAATTTCCCGGTATCGTTGTAGAACTATTGCCGAATGCGACATTCAGGGTCGAGCTGGAAAACGGCCATGAGATCATTGCGCATACAGCAGGCAAGATGCGCAAAAACCGCATTCGGGTTCTCGCTGGCGACAAAGTTCAGGTCGAGATGACCCCATATGATCTGTCCAAGGGCCGGATCAACTACAGATTCCGTTGAGCCAAGCATGAGCGCTATGCGGCCCGATGCCAGCCTAAAGCTGGTGCTCGGCTCTGCGTCGGCGCGGCGGCTGGAACTGCTGGCCCAAATCGGGCTGGTGCCGGATGATGTGCGGCCCCCGGATATTGACGAGACCCCCAAAAAAGATGAGCCAGCGCGCGATTATGTGCGCCGCATTGCCCGGCAAAAAGCGCAAGCGATCGCGCTGGCCGCTGACGAAGTTCTGCTTTGTGCAGATACGACAGTCGCGCTTGGCCGCCGGATTATGGGCAAGCCCGCTGACCGGGCCGAGGCGCAGGCGTTCTTGAAAAAGCTGTCGGGGCGGCGCCACCGGGTGATTACCGCCATTGCTGTGCGCCGCGGCGACCAGATGTGGGAAAAAGACGTGGTCACGCAGGTTGCTTTTAAGCGGCTCTCTGACCAAGAACTCAATTCTTATTTGAACAGCCAAGATTGGCAGGGCAAGGCCGGCGGCTACGCTATTCAAGGGCCAGCGGGCGCGTTTGTGCCGTGGATCAACGGCTCGTTTAGCGCCGTAGTCGGGCTGCCACTTGAGCAAACCGCCAAATTGCTTAGCACCGCCGGTTATCCGGTTTGGAAGGACATGCCATGAAGGGCAGACGTGTAATCCTCGACCATATTCAAAGCAAAGCTGGCTTGCGTGAAGCGGCGGCGCTTATGGTTGATGGCCGGTTGGAAGACCTGCTCATCGACGGCATTGATGCGCCGCGCCCCGGTGCTATCTTTCGCGCGATATGTGACCGGCCGATCAAGGGCATGGGCGGCATGATGTTGCGTCTGCCCGGCGGTTCTGGTTTTTTGCGCAATGCAAAGGGCATGCGCCCCGGCCAGCCGATTTTGGTGCAGGTCACGGGCCTTGCAGAGGCGGGCAAAGCCGTGCCGGTTACCGACCGTGTTTTGTTCAAAAGCCGCTTTGCGATTGTGACCCCCGGTGCGCCGGGCATTAATGTCTCGCGCCAGATCACCGATGAAGAAGAGCGGGTGCGCCTATTGGCCGCCGCGCATGCGGCCAGTGACGGCGCGCATGGGATCATTTTGCGCTCGGCGGCTGAGGGCGTGCCAGAGACCGAGATAGAAGAAGATCTCGCCGCCATGGAGACCCTCGCCAGCGCTGTGCTTGAGGACCTTGAGGGGCAGGGGCCAGAGGCGCTGACAGAGGGCGACGGCCCGCATGTGCTGGCCTGGCGCGAATGGGGCGGCGATGATGTGATCACCGAAGCTGGCGGCTTTGAGCGCGAAGGTGTTCTTGACGCAGTAGAGATGTTGCGCAGTGCCGCCGTGAAGCTGGACCAAGGCTCAATGTTCATTGAGCCGACCCGCGCTTTGGTGGCCGTGGATGTAAATACAGGCGGTGACACCTCGCCCGCCGCCGCCCTAAAGACCAACCTCGCCGCCGCCCGCGCTTTGCCGCGCCAGCTGCGGCTACGTGGGCTTGGCGGGCAAGTGGCGGTTGATTTCGCGCCAATGTCAAAGGCCAACCGGCGGCAGCTGGAGCAAAGTCTGCGGGCATTGTTCAAGGCTGATCCGGTGGAAACATCGCTGGTTGGTTGGACCCAGATGGGGCTGTTTGAGTTGCAGCGTAAACGTGAGCGGCTGCCCTTGATGCAGGTGCTCTAATGGCGCGGGCCGACCCCAGCGGCATTTGCCCAATGTGCAAAAAGCTGGCCGATATTAATTATCGGCCATTTTGTTCGCGCCGCTGCGCCGACCTTGATTTGGCCAAATGGCTGAACGGCAGCTATACCACGCCAAGCGAAGAGCCGGTTGATCCGTATTCGGACGAAGATTGAAAGCCGCAGCTAATTGCCTGCCTTCAAAGCGATGTTTAGCGCGGCAATTGGTTCACTGAGAGCTTCTCCCGCAGTTTATAGGATCAATGTGCCAAGCCAGGTATGCTGGCCAAGCTGCGCTGTTATATCGGCCGCAAGGCCAAGCAAATTGCAGGCGGCTTGTCATCTAAACGAAACTAATGATGTCATTAGCCAAAAAGCTAATTTAGCGCCTAGATCATTCTACCTTGTTGAAAACCCAAGATTTTCGCGCCGCACCGCGCGGTCCCGCGAAACCCCGGTATTCACCTCGACATGACAGCATTACCTTCGCACTACAGTCAAACCCAAAAAATCAGAGAAAAATCCATGCGAATACATCAAGTTTCATAGAGTGTTAAATGGTGCCCGGGGGCGGAATCGAACCACCGACACGAGGATTTTCAATCCACTGCTCTACCCCTGAGCTACCCAGGCACGGGAGACACGCAATAGCGGGTCGGGGTGGCGGCGTTTTAGGTCAGCGTTGAGCCGGTGTCTAGAGGATTATTCAATAACTTAGCACCTATTTTGCTTAGCGGCGAAAAAACCGTCTTTGGTGTTGGTTTTGGGAGGGTGTTTAGCGGCATAGCTGGCTTAATAATCCTGCTCAAAATAGATACCAAGCCGGGTCTCGCCGGTGCTGCTGACAGTGCCGCGCGCGGTCAGCCGGTCTGACAGGTCTAGGTTCAGCGTTACCTCGGTTTGCTCGCCGCTGATGATCACATCGGCATAGACGTTTTCGCTTAGATATTTACCGGCTTGCAGGGCGGCGTCGCCGTTATCATCTGTGACGATGTTGAGGTCATCAAGCCCGATACCTGATCTGAAATCATTGAGAAAGCCGCCGCCGCCATGGCCTGCAAGCGTGTTGATCGCGGCGGCCAGCTGCACGGCTTGCAAGGGCGATATTGCTGACAGATCGCGGCCAAATATCAGCTGGGCGAGGATCTCGTCTTGTGGCAGCTCGGGCTGGCTCTGAAAGCTGATAACCGGCGCATCTGCTGGGCCATCAACGACAATGCTAATGACAATGCCTGTCGGTGCTGTGGTGCGGGCTGCAAGGTGCAGATAGGGGATGAAATCACCCTCCATTGTCGCGCTGCCTTCGGTCAGTTCAAACCTTTGTTGCAAAATATCCAAGCGGCCACGGATGAGGCTAAATCCGCCAACAGGGATCACCTGCGCCGTGGTGCCCGTCAGCCGCAGTTGCCCGCCCATCTCGGCGTCAAGCCCGCGGCCCCGGATGAACACCCGCGCCGGGGCGCTGATGGTTAGGTCGAGCGGAAAGACAGGGCCCGCGCCACCGTTGCTTTGTGCCGTGTCAGTACCGGCCAAGGAAAGCCCGGCCCGCGTGAGGGTTTGGCCGACGGCTTGCGGCGCGCCGAGATGGCGCACGACGGGCAGTTCGCCCAGCAGCCCAATAGCCGATGACGGCACTTGAATTTCAACTTGGCCGAGCTGCACTTGGCCGCTTATGGCCGCACCGCCCGTCAGTGGGCCAATGATTGTAAGCTGGGCGCTGGCGCGGGTTTCATACAGGTTTGGGTCGCGCATCTGCACATCGGTGGCGCTGGCGCTCAGCCGGGCGTTGTAGCCGGGCAGCAATGACACATCGCCGGTCAGCGCAATCTGGCCGGGGGCATCGTCAGAGCCGAGATAGCCCTGAATTTGCAGCATCGCCCGGCCAGCGGCCAGATCAACACTGCCCGTGATGCCATGCGCTCTTTGGGCGAGGGCCGGGTCAATAAATGCGCCGTCTTCTATGCGCAGCTGGCCGGTTAGGTTCTCAACCGTGGCACGGCCGTTGAGCGCGAGGTCAAACAGGGCTTGGCCTTGCAAACGGCGCGGCTCAATTACCCCGTTGAGCAAGGCCAGCGGCACTTGTCCATTGGCTGTCAGGTTAAGCGTGCCGGTGGGCGCGGCGCTGCCGGCCACAAGCGCGTTCGCGCCGCCAGGGCCATCAGCCTCGACCGTGAACTGCCAGATGCCATCCGTCAGCATGGCGCTGCCATCGGCCTGCGCGGGGCCAGTAAAGCCGGGCGCGATCAGTCCGATATTGGCCAGATGCGCCGAGAAGGCGGCTTGGCCGTTATCGGCGCTGCTGGTCACATCGCCGGACAGGCGCAAATTAGGAAAGATGATTTGAAGATCGCGCAAAATAAACTGCCCCGGTGCCGGCATGGTCAGCTGGCCTGACAATCTGCCCGTCCCAGCGGTGAGCGGCGTTAGCAATGCGGGGCCTGCCCGAAGCGCTTGGGTTTGGCCGGTGAAGCTCAGCTCAATTTGTGGGCCTTGCAGCAGTACGGTCGCATCTGCCTGAAGCTGGGCGCTGCCGCTCAGCGGTTGGCCAATCAGCTGGCTAAAGGCGCTGAGCTGCGGGGCGGCGACCTCCAGCTGGGCGGTAACAGCGCCGCTGCGGTCTGGGCCTTGGGCCAGCCGTAGGTCAAGCTGCGCGCCGCTGAGAGCTGCGGTGAGCATGGCGCTGGCGGTGCTGTCGGTGGCAATCTGGGCCTGTCCGCTCAGGGTGACCGGGCCCGTATCGGGCAGGTCAGACAAGGCGGCCAGCGAGCTGAGCCGCAGGTCAAAGGTGGCTTGGGCGGTGGGGCTATCGAGGCTGGCGCTAAAGGTGCCGCTGAGTGCTGGCAGATCAAGCCGCCCGGCTTGCAGGCTTATCGGCCCGGTGGGCAGGCGGCTCAGCTGGGCCTCAAAACTGCCGCTGCCTGCGAGCAGCGCGTCTAGCGCGTCTATGCCTAACTGAGGGCTGGCTGTGCGGCCATGGAGGGCCAAGGCCAGCTGAGCCATGTCAGGGGCAAAGCTGCCTTCGGCCCCGAGCATGGCCCCGCCCGAGATCGGCCGCCCGGCCAGCGCAGATAGCTCTGTCAGATCGGTGACCAGCGCGCTGAACGTGCCGGTAAAGGGTGCTGCGGCTTCAGCCTGTAGCAGGTCAATCCGCGCCAATGCGCCGCCGGGGCCGGTGGCCGTAAGGTTGACCGTCGTCGCGCCGAGCTGGTCGCGCCCGGCGCTGCCTTTGGCGGTAATCGGGCCGGTCAGGCCGGGCTGGACACTGGCGGCATCGTAGATCTCGAAGTCGAACTCGGCGGTGGCCGCGCCATTTGCGGCAAGCTGTGCCAGCAGTCGGGCCTGCATGGCGCGGGTGGTCAGCTCCAGCGGTTCAAGCCGAATGACAGGGTCATCAGCGCCCGCGCGGCGCAAGGCACCGTTTAGCTGGGTTTGGCCAACAAACAGGCCGTCGAGCGGGGCGATGCCGAAGGCCAAGTTATCGCCGGTTCCAGTGAGTGTGAGGTCAAAGGCGCTGAGGTCGCTGGCCGCGTCGCCATTCAGCTCCAGCTCGATCGCGCCGCTCAAGGTTTGGCTGACGAGCGCCGAGAAGATTGTAATATCAGAGGCTTGGGCGTTGAGCATGCCAGTTATAGGGCGGGGCGCGGCTGGGTCGTAACCGCCCTCAAAGCGGGCATTTAAGCCGGGCAGGGCGGCGCTGATAATCAGCTCAGCCGGGCGGCCAATGGGCTGATGTGCGGCTATGGTGAGCTGGGTTGGGCCGCTGAGCTGCGGCAAAACCAGCGCAATATCGGCCAGTTCGAGGGTAAATGTCGCGTCGCCGCTGGTATTGTCGAGCGCCGCTTCGCCGCTGGCGCGCAGGGCGGGGGTGGTGATTAAGAGGTTATTTATCCGCGTACCGGTCTCGTCGCGGGCGGCGCTGAGCTGCAACACGCCGTGCCCGGCAAGCAGCGGGTCAACCGGGGCAATGCCGAGCTGAAGGTCATCGGTCGTGCCGTTGAGTTGCAGCGCTATTGCGCGGTCAAGCGGGTGGTAATCGGCGGTGATCTGCATCTGCGCCGCGCCGCCAAGGGCGAGCCCGGTGAGGGTGCTAAACCGGGCGAGATCTTCGGCAGTCAGGTTGAGGTCAACCTGACTGCGCAGTCCGTTTTCTGGCCCGTCAATCTTGCCGGTGCCGCTTAGTTCTATGCCGGGGCCGCGCAGGGTGAGCGCCTCGATTAGCAGCGCCTCGTCGGTTTGGCGGCTCAGGCCGATTTGGCCGTTGATCTCGGTGCCAAGCGCACGCGCCAGCCCACGATCGGCCAGTTGTAACCCGGCGGCGGCGTAGCGAATATCGCCGGTGAACAAGCCAAGCTGGGCACCCGAGGCAGGCTCGATAATACCGGCACCGCTGAGCACCAGCGTGGCGATGTCGACCCCCGGTTGGGTGAAACCGGCAGCGTTAAACTTAGCCTCCCATGCCGCACCTTGGTCGGCGGCATAGCTCAGCTCAAACGTGGCAATATCGGCGTAAGTGGCGCTGCCCGATATTGGCAGCAGCACCGGATGGCCATCAGCGCCGCGCATCTCACCGCTAAGCTGAAGCGCCAGTGGCCAGCCATCGGCGGCAAAGGCGGCACTGCCTGTAAGCTGCAAGGCTTCGGCGCTGAGCGACAGGGTGTTCAGCTCGAATGCACCATCGCCAAGACGGCCACCAAGTAGGTTCAAATGCAGGTCATCGCCAAAGAATGCGCCATATTGCGGGGCAATAAGCGGGGTGATGTCGCCGCGCAGCTCTAGCCGGGCGCGGTGCTCTGGCTGGCCATCGGCATTGTCACGGGTCAGCAGGCCAAAGCTGCCGGTCACCCGGTCTTGGCCGCCGCTGGCCAGCCGCATTTGCGCGGAATAGTCGCTGAGCGGGCCGGTGCCGCGCAGCGAAAGTGCGGTGCTCGGGCCGCCGGGCAGGTCGAGCATAGTTGCGAGAATACCGTTCTCAGCTTCCTCCAGCTCGATATCGAGCGCCAGCACATGGCTGGTGTTGGAATAGGCGGCGTCGATCTCGAACCTGCCTAGCGCGGCGCTATCTTGCGCGCCAATGCGAATGGCGGTGACCCGCGCCGTGCCTGCGCCGTCGGCTAGGGTGATCTCACCGGTCAGTTGCAGGGTGATTTCCATGCCCGCGGTCGTTGGGCCAAGCAGCGACGCGTCAAGCTCAATCCGCGCGACCTCTAGCCCGGCAATGTTGATCGAGACCGGCAGCTCGGGCAGGGAGAACGGCACAGACTGGGCGGTAGGCAGGCCGGGCGGGGCGATTGGGGCGCGGTGAATGATAATCCGCTCGGCCCTGAGCGCGCTGATATCGATGATACCCGACAGCAATGCGCTGCGGTCCCATGTGAGCGTCAACCCCTCGGCCTCTAACCAAATGCCTTCATCATCGCCAATGCGCAGCTGGGCGATTGTCGCCTGTGAGCTGAGCGCGCCTTCAAAGCCGTTTATCTCAATAATGCGGCCCGCATCTGACAGGCCGCTTTCGAGAAGGTTGACAAGAAATCCTTTATCATCAACTTCTTGGGCGATGCCGGCCAGTGGCAGCAGTAGAAAAATGAGCGCCAGTAAATGTCTCAAAACGACTGGCCCAGCCCGACATAAAACTGGATATCACGTCCGGCATCGGGTCCGGAGGCGGGGGTGGCAATGTCGAGCCGTATCGGGCCAATGGCGGTGTTGTACCGTAGGCCAAAGCCCGCGCCCGCTTGCCAGAGGCTGTCTTCGCCGGGGACTGTATCGGCGCTGATCAGGCCAATGTCGTAAAAGCCGACAAGGCCGATCGTGTCGGTGATCTGCACGCGGGTCTCTAGCTGCGCGCCAA